>NZ_JBYCKN010000163.1:0-24402 GCF_057473405.1 Sulfobacillus sp. TH-112 | reverse complement strand
GGAAGGTCATCCGGCAACTCCGGCTCGTCTCCCCCGAATCCCGTATCTGGCGCACCCTGGCCATCACGAGGTCGATCGAGAAACCGTACACTATCGCATATAACCTCTGCCACTCGGCGCTTAGACCCGTCCTGAGCCTCATAACTCCTTATTTGTAGGCGTCCTTCCACAGCCACTAGACGGCCTTTTGTCAGGTGATTGCCCACGGTCTCGCCTAATTTGCGCCAAGCCACGCAATCGATAAAATCCGCCTCTCGCTGTCCCTGCTGGTTTTGGAAGGGCCGGTCAACAGCTAACGAGAACGAGGCAACGGGAACACCTTGTGGTGTATAGCGCATCTCTGGATCTCTAGTCAGTCGACCGATTAAGACTATACGGTTTAACATAACTTCGTCCTTTCCCTTTAGTCATCCAAGCGGATGACAATCGACCTCAGGATCTCTTCATTGATATTCAATAAGCGGGTGATTTCATTTGAAATGGTGCCTTCGCCACTGAAATTAACCAGAACATAGAAACCCTCGGAATGGTCTTTGATCTCGTAGGACAGTTTGCGACGTCCCCATTTATCAGTCTTACTGACTTCGCCACCAGCGTTTTGAACAATCTGCTGAACCTTATCAAATGCCGCTTGCTGCGCTTCTTCAGACAAATCAGGGGTTAAAATGTACATGAGCTCATATTGAGCCAAATCTTTCACCTCCTCCACGGACTCCCTATTGATAGGGGGCTCTACATGGCAGTAGAGCAGGGTGGTGTGGGAATATACCCAAACGGGATCAGTATATCAGGTCTTTTAGGCAAGCGCAATCAGCGGTCATGGCAGCATAGCAGACGCGCCGCCAATAAACTTAAATGTCTCTTGGTGAAGCGATCAGGCGCCATGACACGAAAGCAATGCGGAACGACCGGGCAGCAAAGAAAGGAGGGCCCCTCTTTTTAAGCGGCATTGATGGCGGTTTAGCCAGGGGGGTCTTGGATCTTTTAGGGGGTCGGCCGAGTCACCCTTGCGGACTTAGCCGTGCAAGAGAGAGCGCATTCCTTGCACCTCCGGTCGGGATCTTTCGGGAGGCGCGCAGCATCTCGTGCGGTTTACGAGCAGCACCGTCTAGTGGAAGTCCGTACTTTTCAGCCAAATCGAATCCGATGGTCGGCAACGCGTCCAAATGGGATGAAAAATGTCGCTGAGGACACTTTTTCAGAAAACCGATGTTCCTCAAGGAACATCTTATACGGATTCGTTATCGCGATCCGTCGCCTTCGGATAATGCCGACGCACCGCACGCTCAAATTCCTTGCGGGGAATCATGACGCGGTGGCCGCATCCGAGACATTTTAGCCCAAAATCTATCCCGGTACGCCAGATTTGCCACTCGCGGCTACCGCAGGGATGCGGCTTTTTTAGCTCAACACGGTCTTCTAATTGGTATTTTGGTTTGTCCACTGAATCTCCTGTACTCCTCCCGCCAGGGGTATGTGGTTCTCGTAAATGGCCCTCGCAATGCCCTCCCGTATCTGGTAGCCCACTTGTGATGCCGTGATGGCCGTCGCCGGAGCGCTAAGCTCCCAACTAACCGCCCCTGACTGAATGTCCGACACCCCTTTGAGTTGAAGCCCCTTGACCTGATGTTCAAGTTCCGAAACTAACTCCTCGAGGGTGCGACGGGCGACCTCTGGGTCAAATCCAGACACCACTGGCACCACCACCGAGACGGATGGCGTTCCGCGCGTGAGGTTTTGCACCTCGAGCACCAGCCTGTTGGGAATGATGGTCTCGTCGCCATTACTACCCGAAAGTCGTGTGATACGAATGCCCAGTTCCAAGACCGTCCCAGATAAGGTGAGGCCGGGCAAACTGATATGATCCCCTACAGCGTATTGGTCTTCATATAAAATAAATAGCCCCGTCACGACATCCTGAACGAGCCCCTGCGCTCCAAAGCCAATCGCTAAGCCCAAAATCCCCGCACCCGCCAAGAGCGATGTGGTCGAAATGCCTACCACATCGAGAGCCATCACGATGGCAAGGAAGTCGACCACGTAGCGCAAAACCGAGCTGGTGAGCCGGACCAAGGTCGCACGCCGAGCGACCCGAGATGGCTCGGCATCGGCGCGTACCCCTTCGAGTCGACCAATGACTTTTCGCCCTGCACGCACTACAACGGTGGCTGCCACAAAAATCACCGCAACCTTGATAGCTTTGTCCAGCCATGGTGCATGCGCTAGCAGCGAGATCATAGATACTTCCCGCCGGGTAGCCGCACGACATGTTTAAAAATATCAATTAGGGTGCCGGCCAGTGGCGCGCGGCGCAAGGCGGCACTGATCGGCGAATGGGCTAGTGCAGGGATCCCCAGCGCCAGTGTCAAAATCAGTCCGGCGACGACGCCGTGTTCCACCAATCCCGCGATGACACCACCGACACGGTTAATAAGCGCTGTCATACGAAACACACTGACCCCGCGGCTCGCCACCGCACCAACGGTCCGCCCCACAAACTCAGCGGCACCGACAATGATCAGGAAAATAAGAAGACTGATTAGGCCCTCGGCCAGGTTCCAAGCGTCCAGGCGAGCTCCCGGCACGTGAGCTGCCACCGAGGGGATGTAACGGTCCAACCATCCTCGGACCGGGGCCGCGGCTACGACCATGTTCGTCACGGGCTTGGCCACATGATCAGCAATCAGAACTCCCGCGATATAACCCAGCAAACTAAATCCTACCCAAACCAACCCACGCCGCAAGCCATAAAATACGCCCATCACAAGGTACCCTACTAGGCCGATATCAATCCAATCCATACTGTCGGTCTCTCCCCCTTACGACGGGTGTTGCCCTGACCAAATGGCTACCAGGTATGCCATTATGACCGCGACTAAGGCCGGGTCCACTAAGCCTCCCCCACGCTGATACGCAACATAGGATACCGCCCATACTAACACCCCGCCGACCACCACTAGACCCATGTCAAAAAGCAGGCGAACTACATTTAGTCTACCCCACCAGCGCAACACCAGACCCAATTGAGCCGCCGCCCCGACCACAAGGAATAGGAGCGCGTATCCCACGGGTGATGCATTGGAATGAATGAATGGCCCAAGACGAGACACCACCAACAAAGGCAAAACAATGATCATGATTGTGCCGATAATCTTTAGCCACCCGGGGGTCCGCACCACAGTACTTCTCATCGATGAAACACCGTCAAAATAATCACAACACCCACTCCTGCAATAATCCACCATAGATACGGCGGCGGTTGGACCATGTGACCGCCCTTCGGTAATTGTGGACGGTTTTTACGCAATTCTTCTCGGGACCGCCGACTGTCCAACTTTTGGGAGCGTTTAAAATGCGATACGAAAGCCGAGTATTTTCCTTGGCGCCGATAAGCCACCCCTAAATTACGATGCGCTGGTGGATATTCGGGATCACTTTGAAGAGCCAACAAATAGTGTTGAATCGCCTGCTCCGTCTCCCCACGCTCCAGATAAATATTGCCCAAGTTCGTCAACGCAGGGGCATGCATACGATCCTGTGCGATGGCCCGTAAAAAGTACTTTTCCGCTTGCTCCAGCTGGCCGGTTTGCGCCAGAATAACCCCTACCTTGTTATACCCTTCAGGGCGTTCAGGATAGTCTTCAACCAATTGATTGAACAGACGCTCGGCCTCTAAGCGATTGCCTTGCTCCCACGCCTGCGATCCTTGATTCAACAACTGTTGGCCTTGCTCGTCCCACTGTGCCAATCGCGGTTATCCTCCTGGGGCCTGACGTTTCGGTTGATATATGAGTGGCAACCATAATATCACAGCCACAATACCCATAATCGGATAAAGACCGGCCACTAGCCGCTGGAATCCCATCAATCCCACCAGTGGAGTCAGCGCCACGACTAAGAGCACTTTCCGATTGAGCTGTTCCACTAATGCGTATGCTTCCGCGATCCCGGTTGTAAAAAGTGCGACCCATAGACTTACCGCATATAGGCGCCCCCATACCGAGTGCAGACGATACGCCAGGTCCACTAATGGCAAATCTCCGATAGACGTCAAACGAGCGAGTGCGTGATGCTCAACCACAGCACGCCCCGACAGAATCACGGCACCGGCCGCCGCTGCGAGAGCACTCTGCTGAGTACTACGCATGTGTCTACCAAGGGCTAATAGCACGACGATTCCCGTAAATATATTATACGACAGATAGAGAAGAGCTGACAAAGCCCATCCCAATCTCGGTCCAGAAACCGTTACGGCTACCGCGGGATGACGCCACGACAAAATCCCAACCAAGACCACCAATGCAATCAAGTACGGTACCAGCACGACGTTAGCACGCAGCACACCGCGAGTTCCCAAGGTAACCACCATAATGACCACCAGGGTAGTCAGAAAAGCCCCCACCAGCACGGGCCAACCAAAAATCTTTCCGAGAGCAGCCCCCCCGCCGGCTGAGACCACCCCGAGGCCCACTAAGAGAAATATCATCACCACGGTGGCGATGAACCGTACCACTGGAGCGGGATACGTGCGATGAAGAAATTGGCTGAGAGTCTCTGTAGGGGAGCGACGTCCACGCTCCAGTGCCAGAAATCCCATTAATGCGAAAAGTGCCCCTGCGAATAGTATCCCAACCAAGCCAGAGCTACCGTAGCGGCCGAAGAACTGATATACCTCCTGACCACTGGCAAATCCCGCTCCAACGACCGCGCCCACATAAGTCAGTGCAGCAGCCAGCCAAGATGTTTTCATGCCCATCCCCCTATCTCGTACACTATATCGACGAGGAACGGAAATAGGCATAAAATTTAATCGTAGCAGATGATTTCATGAACCGCGCGTGCAACAGAAGGGAAATGGGTATGTCGCCGAAGGATCCAAAGTCAGACATCAAAGCATCTTACGATACCGTTCGAGTGCTGTTATCCCAATCGGGTTTGCACGAACAACTCACGAGCGGGTTCAAGAAATTGTGGCAGATTTCCGGTGCCCCTGAAGCCCTATTGTGCATTGGCACCGATCGTGCGACGGGAGATTCGTTAGGCCCCTTAGTGGGTAGCCGCATGGCCTCCGTGAACCGGCGCAAATATGTTGTCTACGGAACCCTCAAGCAACCGGTACACGCCAGTAATTTGGCGGCATTGCTCCGCCAACACCCAACCCTCAGCACCGGGCGCGTGCTAGCTATCGATGCATCATTGGGTCAACCGAACGAAGTAGGATTAATCGCCATCGGTCGGGGGGGCATTAGGCCCGGGGCAGGTGTGCAAAAGGACCTGCCCAGCGTCGGACTATATCATGTCACCGGAACGGTGAATATCGGGGGATTCATGGACTACTACGTACTACAGAACACGCGGCTGTCCGTTGTGATGGAAATGACATCGGCGATCACGGAGGCTCTACGCGCGAGCCTTAACCTTTAGTGTTTACACTGACCGCGTGGCGAGCATTCGCTGCAATGTCAATGGCTTGCTTTTCCTCTTGACTCAATGGATAACGGCTTTCTAACTTTTCCATAGGTTTGGCATAAAGTCGAACTTCCTCGCGGCCCCACAGACTTGTCATGACCACTCCGTCACCATGGTCATTTAATACCGCCATGGAAAACGACAAATCAGCTCCGGTGTCCATGAAAGGATTAAATCGCACCATTCCCACCCGATTGAGGGCCTGGGTGGATTTGACTTCTAGCGCTTCCATGCGATGGTCGAAACCCGAAATATGGTCTAGGGAGGAATCCAATCGCTCATGCAACGATGCCACCAACTGCTCGACATTTTCAGGCTTGTCCTCACCAAAGGCCTTCAAGTAGCGTCGCCTAACTTGTGCGGCCGACGACATTCCCATAATTCCGAATACCACGCCTAATATTGCGATTCCCAACGCGCCATATACTAAATCTGTGGTCGGCAAACTCACACACGAACCCCCCCAAAAATTTTACACAAACGTCACACCATGTAGTTTTAACCAACCTAGTATAACCGTAAGAAGTAGTGCTGGGAGAAGGTTTGCAATATTTATTACGGTTTTTTCAGATAGGAAATTTATTCCGATGGCGGCGATCAACACACCACCTACGATGCTTAAGTCACTGAGCAGCGGGGCAACAAGGATCGTCCGCAAAAATCCAGCAAGAACCGTCAAAACGCCCTCGTAAAGAAAAGTCACAGGAGCCGCGATAATCACTCCCCAGCCCACGCTCGACGTCAGGAGAAGTGCGGTCACGCCATCTAAGACAGCCTTAGTTTCTAGGATGGTTGGGCGAGCATTCAACCCCGCTTGCAGTGACCCCACAATCGCGAGAGCCCCCACATTGAAGATGAGCGACGCGGAAAGAAACGCCTGCATAAACGCTCCGCCCTGGGATTTACTCTCCACCCATAGCCCAAAACGTTCTAGGTGATCACTAATTTTGAACAACGAACCCAGGTACGCCCCGACCACGAGGGATATCAACACATTGATCGGATCTGATAGCGGAAGCGCCATTTTTAACCCACTCACCAATACTGCCAACCCCATGACACGCATCGCTTGTCGTCGGAACTCGTCGGTAAAACGCTTCCCCCAAAAGAGCCCCACTCCCGATCCCAGCACAATCCCTAGCGCGTTCACACCAGCCCCAAGTAAGTGACCCATCGGCGTTTGGGGCTCCTTTCCTACAGTTCCTCAGCAATGTTCCTCAAGGAACACTACACCACAAAATCTCCAGACCCACCAACCGAATCTTGCTCCAAAATCCCCAAAAGCCGTTCCAATTCATCCAGATTGCGATAGGGTATCTCAATCCTGCCCTTGTGACTATCCCCTCGAAGCGTCACCTTGGTACCAAACCGTCGCCGCAAACCCGCTTCCACACTTCTCAAATGAACGTCTGGCTTAGGCGGCTCGGTCACTGGCGCCTCTCCCCGTTTGATGGCCACTTCTAATTGCCTTACGGTCCATCCTTCCTCTACACAACGCTCCGCCAATGGCACCCGCCGAGGTTCCGTGATCGACAACAACAGTTTCGCATGAGCTACCGTTAACGACTGCTCAGCCACCATCTCCTGAATCACGCTCTCCAATTGCAGCAACCGCAGGTAATTGGCTATGTGGCTACGCGACTTATTGACCCGCGCTCCAATTTCCTCCTGCGTCCAGTGAAACTCCTCAATCAATCGATTGTACGCTAAGCTCTCTTCCAAAGGATTCAGATCACTGCGTTGCAGATTCTCGACTAGCGCTAACTCAACCGCTTCCTGATCTGAGAACGGTCTGACTAGGGCCGGAATCGTCTCGCGACCCGCCAATTTCGACGCGCGTACTCGTCGCTCCCCAGCAATCAACTGATAGCCTTCCGAGGCCTTCCGTACCAAAACTGGTTGGATCACTCCGTGGACTCGAATCGATGCTGCCAATTCTTCCAACTCTTCATCACGAAAGTGGCGGCGGGGCTGATAAGGATTCGGTGCGATAGCCGACAATTCAATCAGCGACACCCCACCATCACTCGTGTCCCTCCCATCCACCTCCACTCGTTCGGGAATCAATGACGAGAGTCCTCGCCCCAACCCTCGCGCCTTAGCCATGTGCCAACACCTCCTGCGCTAGTTTCTGATACCCTTCAGCCCCGCGTGATTTCGGATCGTAGTGCAGGATGGGCTGCCCATGACTTGGGGCTTCGCTAAGCCGCACCGTGCGCGGAATCACCGCTTGATAGACCTGTTGGTGAAAATGCTTGCGAACTTCCTCCGCCACCTGAGCCGCTAAGTTTGTGCGGGCATCATACATCGTCAGCAGCACTCCTTCCAAAACCAATCGACCATTCAAGCGACTTTTCACTAATTCCACCGTGGACAATAATTGGCTTAACCCCTCAAGCGCAAAAAACTCGCATTGCATCGGAATCATCACCGCATCAGCTGCCGTCAACGCATTAATGGTTAAAAGTCCTAACGATGGAGGGCAATCAATAAAAATGAAGTCATAGCGATCACGGATGCGAGCAACATGCGCAGAAAGCAGGGTTTCACGACCCTCCATTTGTGACAGCTCTACCTCCGCCCCAGCCAAGTCCATCGTCGCCGGCAGCAAGTGAAGTCCCACCACTTCAGTAGGCACCAAAGCTTCCATCAACGGCTCGTCACCTAAGAGTACGTCATAAATGGAGATGTCCACATGACTCTTATCGATGCCCAACCCCGTGGTGGTGTTCCCTTGCGGGTCCACGTCAATGGCCAACACGCGCTTTCCTGAGTCGGCCAAATAAGCAGCCAAATTAATGACCGTAGTGGTTTTCCCCACACCGCCTTTTTGATTGGCGACTGCAATGACGCGTCCCACTCTCATCCCTCCTAATGTCTGGAGCCGTCCCACCCAAAAGGAAAGGCTGTCCATCTACCGAAAACACGTCACTCATATTTAACGTCTTTTTCAATTTGTTGTATACGATACGGAGCGCTAGGCCGATGGGACGTGCCAGGCGATGCCGCTCTCACCCATAAGGCACAATATCCCTATTACAGTTCTCGTTCTCACTCAAAAAACCTCTTCGTTTTTTGCAATGTCCCGCAAACTTATTTCCTCACTAGATTTCACACTTTATCCCGCCCACTTTTCCATATGGCACTTAGCGACCCAACTGATTACCCTTTCGTGGAAACCGCTCAGGACACACCGCCACCTTCTCGATCACCGCAATCTGATCCCAATCGCCCTCACCATTCTGCACTCGCCCTTGTAAAAAGGTGTTCACCTCACCCCCTAAAATTTCAATGAAGTCGCTCTCGCCCTTCACCTCGTCGCGACCATGCGGCCCCTTCACTAACAGCAGCCGTCCACCAATTTTTAGGTACGGCAACCCCAACTCCACCGAAATACGGGTACTGGCCACCGCTCGCATGGTCACGCAATCAAATTCTTCCCGAGGTACGTTCTCCTCGCGAATCCACCGTTCACCGCGATCAATCACCACGCGCACATTCAAAAGATCGAGCTTTTGCGCCAACTCACCTAAAAAATCTCCCCGACGCTCACGAGCCTCGAGCAGCACCCATTGGCACTGCGGTTGCATCACCGCCAGTACAACGCCAGGAAACCCGGCTCCACTCCCGATATCCAATCCCCGGATGACCTCCTCCTGAGGCATGCCGCCTATTAACGCCAACGAATCCATAACGCCTCGTTGCCACACCTCTTCACGCGACCATGCTGTCAGGTTCATTGGGGCCTTCAACACCGCATCCACAAAGAGCTTTAGTTTCTCGATCTCCACATCATGAAGACCATACTCCTCTCGTAAAGTCGTATCATAGTCTTGTACGTTGTCCACCTCATACACCTCCCACTTTCACTGATTATCCGTACGATGGAAAAAATCCACCCGCATCGGGCATTCTAGCATTCCCAAACCACCCCCAAGAAACAAAAAAACCGCGCCCAGGCGCGGTTCTACGCGACTTACTTCTGTGTTGCCGGAGCCGTTCCTGACGCCCCGTTGACAGGCCGCTTAAGCAACAACACCGTTTGTCCCCACTGGAACAAATTGGAAATCACATAATAAATCGATAGTCCAGCCGGAAAGCGATACGCCACATATCCGAACACCAGCGGCATCATGTATAGCATCATTTTCTGACTTGACTCCATGCCAGGTTGCGAAGGCGTCATCTGCATGGTTTGGCGCTGCATCAAATAGGTGCTAACGGCAACTAAAATAGGGAGAATAAACGTGTGATCGGGCTTCCCAAGATTTTGCCAAACCCACAATCCACCACCTGGCTGATACTTAAAGGAGCGCAAAACATCAAACAATCCGTACATCACCGGAATCTGCAACAATAGCGGCAAGCAGCCCGATGCAGGATTGACCCCTTCTTCTTTATAGAGCTTCGAAATCTCTTGGTTCAAGGTCTGAGGATTGCCTTTGTGCTGCTTCTGCAGTTCCCGTTGCCTCGGTGCCAGCCTCGCCATCTTTTGCATGGAGCGCGCCTGGGTAATACCTAACGGCAACAACACCAGTCGCACCAAAAGCGTCAACAAAATAATGGCGAAGACATAATTACCGGTCCATCCATAGAACACCACAAATATCGCGGTAATTAAATGGGTAAATCCATGCCATATTTCTCCCATAACATCCTCCTCGCGGTGCTTTATGGCACCGGATCATACCCACCCTCGTGAAAAGGATGGCAACGGCTGATGCGCTTAATCGCCAGCCATGAACCCTTAAAAGCCCCATATTTCGTTACCGACTCAATCGCATATTGAGAACAAGTCGGTATATACCGGCACGATGGTGGTGTCATCGGAGACACATACCGCTGGTACACCCGTATTAGCCCCAAAACAACCCGCTTCATCACTTTTCCCTTTATTCGATACAGCCTGCCTGACGCAATACCCGCCGCATGGATTGTTGCAGTTCTTTCCACGACGCATCCAATACTGGCCTCTTGCCCAAAATGACAATATCACCACACGATCCGTCGCCTATAGCATATTGTCGATAAAGAGCCCTCAAGCGACGACGCACTCGATTCCTTTTTACCGCGGACCCAAGATTACGCTGACTTGTAAAGCCCACTCGAGTTCCAACACGACCGTGAGAATTTAACACGAAAAGGACCAGATATCGGTCCCCGTATGTCTTGCCACGCTTAAATACCTGTCCAAAATCGGCGCGCCGTTTAAGCCGCACATAGTTCACGATAATTACACCGCAATCCGCTTGCGGCCCTTCTGTCGACGCCGCTTCAATACCGCACGGCCAGCGCGTGTGCTCATCCGCTGACGAAATCCGTGCACTTTGTGCCGATGGCGTCGATTCGGTTGATAGGTTCGTTTCATGCTAGGTCACCTCCTGACACTAGGCAAATCGCTCTTCATTATATCGACCTATCCCCTTTGGGTCAAGAACTCGCACCGACTCTCGCTCTTAATCTATGTCCTTCGCATACGGGAAATACGCCTCAAAATTGCACCCCTTAATTGAATTGTACCCCTTTCACCAATCTGTTATCATAAGGGCCAAGCCTCCGCTCGCCGGAGGAATCATTGTTTTTACAATAGATATCAACAAGTTGTGGATAATCTTGTGGATGTCTTGTGTATAGTACCCAGGGGGAAGAGTAGTATGATCGATGATAGCCTTGACTCTTTGTGGGCTGATGTTGTGGATCGTTTGAAACAAGAACTGTCCACGCCGAGCTTCGAAACGTGGGTACGATCGGTCATCCCCACTTCCATCGAAGATCGTCTCTTAATTCTAGAAGTACCGACCGAATTCACACGCGAGTTGATTGCGTCTCGGTATACCGATTTGCTGCGTGACATGGTTCGCAAGTCGTTTGGGCGAACTTTAGATGTGCGCATTGTGGTCACGCCGGAAAAACCCCGCAACGACCCCGACAAAGCTGTCTCGTTAGCGAAAAACACCAACATGCAACCGAAAGCATCCGAACAACAAACACGGTTGAATCCAAAATATACCTTTGATGCCTTCGTTGTCGGAACCTCGAATCGTTTCGCTCACGCTGCCTCGTTAGCGGTGGCGGAGATGCCAGCGCGCGCCTATAATCCGCTATTTCTATATGGTGGTGTGGGATTAGGAAAAACTCACTTGATGCATGCCATCGGCCATACTATTTTAAAGCAAACACCACCCTCACGGGTACTTTATGTCTCGTCTGAGAATTTTACGAACGAACTCATAAACGCTATTCAGGAAAACAAGATGGGGCCCTTCCGCAACCGATATCGCAATATTGATGTACTACTCATTGATGATATTCAATTCGTCGCCGGTAAAGAGCGCACTCAAGAAGAATTTTTTCACACCTTTGAAGCCCTACACGGTGCTGATAAGCAAATTGTCATCTCCAGTGACAGTCCTCCCAAAGATATTCCTACACTGGAAGAGCGACTACGGTCGCGTTTTGAGTGGGGACTGATCACAGACATTCAAGCACCGGACCTTGAAACTCGGATGGCCATTTTATCGAAGAAGGCTCAAATCGAAAAATTGTCTGTTCCCGACGAAGTGATTCAATTCATTGCATCCGAGTTTGACACCAACATTCGAGAATTAGAAGGCGCTCTCATCCGCGTGATGGCCTATGGATCCATTACCCGGCAATCACTCACCAGTGAGCTCGCCTACGAAGCCCTGAAAGACGTTATTCCAGAAGCGCGACAAAAACCGATCACCATTCGTCTAATTCAAGAAGAGGTCGCCCGACATTATGATTTACGTGTCGATGAGTTCAAGGCCAAAAAGCGAACTAAAGCGGTCGCGCATCCCCGACAGGTGGCGATGTATATTGCTCGCGAACTGACCGATGCCAGTTTGCCCAAAATTGGTGACGAGTTTGGAGGACGAGACCATACCACCGTCATGCACGCCTGCGACAAAGTGCGTAGCGATCGATCCACTGATCCGCAACTGAACCAAACCATTCAAACGCTGATTAAAAAGATACAATCACGTTAGGTGCATAACCCTGTGGGTACTTTCGACAAAATGTGTGGATGAGGCTACTACTTATTCACATAATCCACGGACTCTCATGAGAGGAACATATGACTGGGGATAGCGAGGATACTTATCCCAAAGTTGTTCTTGTCGGATCATGAAGAAACAGAAGAGATTGCGGGGGTTATCCTCATATCCCCAGGTCTTATTATGACGACGATTATAATAACTAAATAAGTCAATAACATTATAGATTCGACCAATCATTCATTTTTCACCAGCAAAGGAGTGCATCAACGTGCGTTTTTTCGCCACCCAAGATCAACTAGCCAAAGCTTTAAGTTTTGTATCTCGCGTGATTATGCCCCAAAACAACATGGCGGTTCTTGCCGGAATACAAATGGATGCTCACGACAATCATCTCACCCTGAGTGCTACCGATCTTTTTACTGTTCTTGAAACTAAAATTGCCGTAGAAGTGCAAGAACCCGGAACAATGGTTTTACCAGCGCAACTGTTAACCGAGCTCATCCAGCGCTTGCCTACGGCGACCCTAGAGATTTCTACCGAAGACGCTCAAGGGAAGGCCGTGGTAAAGTACGGAAAAAACCGTGCCACCTTGCATAGCTTCGGCCACGAGCGTCTCCCGGACTTTCCAGAGCTCGAGGGACCCTTAGAGTCTGTCACCATCGGCGATGGCATCTTTGGACAGCTAAGTCGCCAACTTCTCTTTGCTTGTGCCAAAGATGAAACCCGCCCGATCTTACGAGGCGTGTCGCTGAAACTGGATTCAGGGCGCCTCGTATTTGCCACCACTGATGGTAGTCGCCTGTCACATACTTGGGTCGCGGTACCCGAATATCGCGGAGGAACGCTTGAGTGTGTAATTCCTGGGAAAGTTCTGGGAGAAGCAGCTAGAATGACCCAGGGTCAGGACGCGCAACTTACCTTAGCCGAAAATCTCCTGCGCATCGCATCTGGTGACACCATTATCATTTCTCGCCTCCTCGATGGGCAGTATCCCGAATACCAACGTGTGATACCTCAAGAATTTGTCGTTCAGGGGCGCATGCGAGTCTCCGATTTGCGGGGAGCCTTAGAGCGGGCCAACCTTATGGCTGCGCGTGATCGAGCAAGCTCCGTGCGCATCCATCATGAGGTGGGTCAATTGGACATTTCGGCCTCCGCCCAGGAGTATGGACAGACATTCGAATCGGTGGATTTTGATAGCCATGGCCAGCAACTTGACCTCTTGTTTAACCCGATTTATCTACTCGACGCATTGAAATCATTTGAGGGTGAAGAGGCCATACTGGAATTTTCGGGCATTCAGTCGCCATTACGCATGCGTGACAGCGCGAACTCTCAGTACAGCCACGTAGTGTTACCACTGAGACAACTAGTGTAAATGGCTATCGAAACACTGGACATTGTACAATTCCGTAACCTATCACACATAGAACTCACCGTATCTCCGCAATTGACTTTGATTGTGGGACAAAACGGTCAAGGGAAAACCAATTTATTGGAGTCCGTCTATTTATTGCTGCAAGGACAGGATTATCGAACCGCGAACGAACGAGAGGTGATTCAAAAAGGGCAGGAATGGGCGTCCCTTCGTGCAACCGGGACGCTCTCGGAGCGATCTCAACAATGGCACCACCGCGTGCCACAACTTCCGATGCGTAAAGTTCATCAGGGGCCCATTGTGCCTACGGTGATGTTTTCGCCCGATGATGTCTACCTGGCCAAAGGCTCGCCCGCCCGCCGCCGTCGGTTTTTAGATTTATTGCTGGGATCTCATGACTCTCGCTATCAACGATCCTTGCGGTCCTATCAGCGAGTGTTGCTGCAACGCAATCGTGCGTTGAAAGAGGCTAGCTATCAGTCTGTCGTAGATGATTTCACGCCCATTATGGTGCGTGAGGGATGGCATCTCTGGCAGCGCCGCCAAGAGGTACTAACGGCATTGCAACCCCAGATCGTTGCCATTCACCATACCATTGCCCCGCAGGAAACCCTCTCATTAACTCTTAAACAAGGGGGGGCTGCAGAACAGGTGCAGTCGGAAGACCACTACGCCGCGATCATTCGACACAGGATACAAGAGGAACGTCAGCGACAAGTGTCTCTGGTCGGGCCCCACCGCGACGATGTCTTGATCTTTATCAACGAAATGGACACGACGCTATTTGCGTCTCAAGGTCAACTGCGAACAGTAGCGCTCTCTATTAAATTGGCCACCTATGAATGGCTCTTTCGTGAAACAGGATTACGTCCTGTTATCCTCTTGGATGATGTGTTGTCCGAGCTCGATGATGTGCGCCGTTCAGCCATCCTTAAAGCGGTATCGCAACCAAATCAACAAACCTTAGTCACAGATACCGAACCCAGAAATTTCCGTTTGTTGGATCCTTTAATTGTGGGGATTAAGGAGGGGAGCGTGGTTCCATGGAATCTCGCCAAGACCGATTAGGCAGTATTTTGAGTTCGCTCGTTGAGCGTCATGGATGGCGGCGTGCTGAATGGATTAGTCTTTTGAAATTGCTATGGAAAGAAGTCGCTGGCGACGTCCTCTATGAGCATTCTGGGATTATCACTCTGACCTCTGATAATACCCTAATCGTGGCAGTGCCTACCTCCGTATGGGCACAGCAACTGTCGCTGCTCAAACCCCTCATTCTCAAAAATATTTCCGAAACACATCCAGAAATCAAGGTGCGCGATATCCGCACCCGGGTACGAACTGATCGGCCTTCCAGCATAGCACAGCCTGAGCGATCCAAATTTTCACCGTATTACCACGATACCTCTCGCCAATTGACGGAGACCGATTTGCATGTATTATTAGCCAGTGTGAAGGAAAAATATGAGCTAGCATCGAGAGATTGGCTTACACGCGGATTCTCGCCATGTCGTCGATGTTGGGCACCGACCTTGGACGGCTATCCGTTATGTGTGGTCTGCGAATTAGAAAGTACACGAGACGAGTCATAACTGGGGGAAAAGACACACTGTGTATTTACACATCGGACAAGATTGGCTCGTCCCCTATGCGGCGATCATTGGGATTTTTCGACTCACATTAATAGAATCCTCACCAGAATTTCGCTATCATGTACAACAGATGCGCAGCGAAGGCCGTCTTCGGGGTGATTCAATCGACGCGAAATCGGTGATTCTCACCGAAGAATTTTTGTACTTCTCCACGATCTCTACGATTACCCTTATGAAGCGGTCGCAGCGAGGTCTGGTAGAACTCGAATAGACCCAGAATCCTATGGTATACTTAGGAAACCGGACCCGCGCGGGTCTTATTCGTACGTTTAAGGGGGATCCCCATTAATGGCGGGCAAAGAGAGTCCCGAGTACAACGAAAGTCAAATTCAAGTCCTCGAAGGTCTTGAAGCGGTGCGAAAGCGCCCAGGTATGTATATTGGTTCGACCAGCACCAAAGGACTCCATCACCTTGTCTATGAAATTGTGGACAACTCCATTGATGAAGCGTTAGCCGGTGTTTGTGACCGAATTCAGGTCACCCTCTATGCCGATGGCAAGGTGGGGGTACGCGATAACGGACGCGGCGTTCCGACAGGACTGCATCCGAAAGTGGGTATTCCCACTCTCGAGGTGGTGCTTACCATGTTGCATGCCGGCGGTAAGTTTGGTGGAGGAGGATATAAGGTCTCCGGAGGTCTTCATGGTGTGGGTCTGTCGGTCGTTAACGCACTATCGTCAGAATTGACCGCCTATAGCCGATTTGGCGGTGGTCTCTTCGTACAGCACTATGAAAAGGGAAAGCCACTTGATGCGCTCACTCAGATTGACACCACCCAGGAGACTGGCTTTGAAGTAATATTCCGTCCTGATGCTGAAATTTTCGAGGATGTGCATTTCTCTTTTGAAGTCTTGTCCACTCGTCTACGCGAACAGGCCTTTCTTAACTCCGAAGTCTTACTATCCCTCACTGATGAGGCAACGGGACGGGAAGTACGCTATCACTACACGGGAGGCGTGGCCTCCTTTGTGGAATATTTGAATCTGAATCGTGAAGTGGTCAATGCCAAGCCCATCTCTATTTCGGGAGAAAAGGATGGCATCATGGTAGAAGCCGCCATCCAATACAATGACAGTTACACTGAAACGTTGTTTACATTTGCCAATACCATTCGCACGCTAGAAGGCGGATCTCATGAGGCGGGTTTCAAGGCGGCCTTAACGCGCGTCTGCAACGACTATGCTCGGCGGCTCGGACTGTTGAAAGATGCGGATCAAAACTTATCCGGAGATGATGTACGGGAAGGATTGACCGTGATTTTGTCGGTCAAGTTACCGGAGCCGCAGTTTGAGGGCCAAACCAAAACAAAATTGGGCAATTCCGAAGTGCGTGGCGTCACCGAAGGGATTATTGCTGAAGGATTGGCCACCTTCTACGAAGAGAATCCCAGTATTGCCAAACGCATTCTCGAAAAATCTATTCAAGCGGCTCGTGCGCGAGAAGCCGCACGAAAGGCTCGCGAACTCACTCGTCGTAAAAATGTGTTGGAATCCTCAGCACTCCCAGGCAAACTTACCGATTGTTCGAGTAAGGATCCGTCCGAATCCGAGGTATACCTGGTCGAGGGTGACTCGGCAGGTGGGTCTGCGAAGCAAGGTCGCGATCGTCAGTTTCAAGCCATCTTGCCGCTTAGAGGAAAAATCCTCAATGTGGAGCGAGCCCGCATGGATAAAATTCTTGGCAACGAAGAAATTCGGGCCATGATTACGGCAATCGGTACGGGTATCGGCGACGAATTTGACATTCTAAAGGCGCGCTACCATCGAGTGGTGATTATGACCGATGCTGACGTCGATGGATCCCATATTCGAACCCTCCTATTAACCTTTTTCTATCGACACATGACCCCATTAATCGAAGCAGGTTATGTATATATTGCCCAACCCCCTTTATATTTGGTGAAAAAAGGAAAACAAGAGCGGTATCTCTATGATGATGCTGCACTAGAGGGGCAACTGACAGAATGGGGTCGAGGGAACGATATCAATATTCAGCGCTACAAAGGGCTCGGTGAAATGAATTCCGACCAGCTATGGGATACCACCATGAATCCTGAAACCCGGACATTACTTCGGGTAGAGCTGGAGGATGCAGCCGCTGCCGACTGGATTTTTACCGTGCTTATGGGGGATAAAGTGGAGTCCCGTCGCGACTTCATTCAAGAACATGCGCATCAAGTGCGTAATCTCGATACCGTAGGATAATCGGAGGATTCAATGGCGAACATTGGTCGGGTAATGCCCATAGACATTCAAGATGAGATGAAAAAGTCGTACATCGATTATGCGATGAGCGTCATTGTGAGTCGCGCATTGCCCGATGTCAGGGACGGTCTTAAACCGGTGCATCGGCGCATTCTCTATGCCATGCAAGAACTGGGTAACACCCCTACGCAAGGATATAAGAAATCGGCTCGTATTGTGGGAGAAGTTCTGGGGCGCTACCATCCTCATGGGGACACCGCGGTATATGATGCCATGGTTCGAATGGCGCAAGACTTCTCCATTCGTTATCCCCTGGTGGATGGCCACGGGAATTTTGGATCCATGGATGGCGACTCTCCCGCGGCGATGCGGTATACCGAAGTACGGTTGGCTCGTATTGCCATGGAACTGTTGGCGGACTTAGATAAGGATACGGTCGATTTTGTACCAAACTTTGATGAAACGACGTCGGAACCGACGGTGCTGCCAGCAAAGATTCCTAATCTCTTAATTAATGGTTCTTCGGGAATTGCGGTTGGGATGGCCACCAATATACCGCCGCATAATTTAACCGAAGTCTGCCGCGCTGCAGTGAGAATTATTGATCACCCCGAAACCTCATTTGAGGAACTGATAGGTATTTTGCCGGCACCGGACTTTCCCACCGGCGGTATGATTATGGGGCGCGACGGGATACGTCAAGCCTATGCCACCGGTCGAGGCATTATTACCATTCGCGGAATCGCGAAAGTCGAGGAGAACACCTCAGGTCGAACTCGGATTTTGATTTCAGAAATTCCCTATCAAGTCAATAAGGCCCGACTTATCGAAAAAATTGCCGACTTGGTCCACGAGCGTCGCATCGAAGGCATCGCCGACTTACGAGATGAATCTGACCGCGATGGGGTTCGGGTGGTCATTGAACTGAAGCGCGATGCCGTTCCTAAGGTCATCTTGAATCAATTGTATAAATACACCCAGATGCAACAAACATTTGGCATGATCCTCTTGGCGTTGGTAGACGGTCGCCCCATGATTCTCTCGGTGCGAGAAATGCTAGACAACTTTATTCGCCACCGCAAGATTGTGATTGAGCGACGAACACGGTTTGATCTTCAAAAGGCCGAAGCCCGGGCTCATATCCTAGAAGGATTGCGGATTGCTCTAGAATTTCTTGATGAAGTGATCCGGATTATTCGAGCGGCAAGCTCTGTGGATGTCGCTCGAGAAGGCTTAATGTCGCGGTTCGGGCTTTCGGAAAAGCAATCGACCGCCATCTTGGAAATGCGTTTGCAACGGTTGACGGCGCTAGAGCGAGAAAAGATTGAAGCCGAATATCAAGACGTGATGGCATTAATCGAGCAATTGCGAGCGATTTTGGCCGATGAGCAGTTGGTGTATAACCTTATCAAAGATGACTTAAATGAGATGATTCATAAGTACGGCGATCCACGCCGGACTAAGCTTGGCCCCTCCGTTAAAGACATGTCGGATGAAGATTTGATTCCCGAAGAAGATATGGTGGTGACCATTACGCACCGAGGCTATATCAAGCGCCTCTCGCCGAGCGTCTATCGTCCACAGCGTCGGGGCGGACGGGGCATTAGCGGCAGTACGGTTCGAGATGATGACTTTATCTCGCATCTCTTTGTCGCCTCTACCCATGCGTACCTGTGTTTCTTTACCAATCGTGGACGCATCTATCGGGTCAAAGTGCACGAAATCCCTGAGGCGGGTCGTCAAGCCAAGGGAGTGTCGATTGCCAACCTGATCGCCATGGAGGCTGACGAACGAATTGCAGCCGTGCAAACGCTGGCCGACACGCAGACTGACCATTATTGGGTCTTTGCCACCAAGCGTGGGGTGGTTAAGCGCACCGCGCTCTCGGATTACAGCACCTGGCGGGGCGGGGGCATTATTGCTATATCTTTGGATGAAGGTGACGAGTTAATTGGCGTCGAGCCCACTCAAGGAGATAGCGATATTTTGCTCGCTACACGCTATGGCCAAGTGATTCGCTTTGAAGAAACCTTAGTGCGTCCGATGGGCCGGTCGGCCCATGGAGTCAACGGAATTCGCATGAAGGGCAAGACGGATGACAGGGTGGTCGCCTTGGCGACGGTCTCCGATCAAGGAGAGCTTTTAGTGCTCACCGAAAATGGCTACGGTAAGCGGACGTTAATCCGGCAGTTTCGTAAAACCGGACGTGGTGGGCAGGGCGTAATGGGCATGCGACTAACACAAAAAACTGGACCGGTGGCTGGAATTTTACCGGTCAACGGATCGGAAGAGTTTATGGTAATCTCGAGTGAAGGGGTTCTTATTCGCTTAGAAGTGGAATCTGTGTCGCAGCAAGGACGGGCCTCACAAGGCGTCAAAGTGATGCGCCTCGAAGAGGATCACCATGTGAGTGCGGTGTCCCTGGTGCGTGCTGAAGAAGAGACAGCAGAGGAATAGAACACTAATTTTACGGAGTTTGAAGGGAGACGCATTAAGTGGAGCAACAACGAGGAACATTTAACGTAAAGTCGGGATTGGCCGAGATGCTGAAAGGCGGAGTCATCATGGACGTGACCACGCCCGAACAGGCTGTGATCGCGGAAAAGGCTGGGGCGGTGGCGGTGATGGCACTAGAGCGAGTTCCCGCGGATATTCGCAAAGCGGGCGGAGTGGCTCGCATGGCAGATCCCCGGATCGTCAAGAGCATCATGGAATCCGTCTCTATCCCGGTCATGGCGAAAGTGCGCATTGGGCACTTAGTGGAGGCTCAGGTACTTGAAGCGCTCGAAGTCGATTATATTGATGAAAGTGAAGTGCTGACCCCGGCGGACGATCAATATCACATCGACAAGTGGAAGTTTGATGTGCCTTTTGTTTGCGGTGCACGAGACCTTGGGGAGGCCTTGCGAAGAATTGCCGAAGGCGCTGCGATGATTCGGACCAAAGGTGAACCGGGTACCGGGAACGTGGTGGAAGCAGTTCGTCATCTTAGGGCAGTAAATGCGCAAATTCGCCAAGTAGTCGCTACCCCGGAATCGGAATTGCCGGATCTCGCCAAAGAGATGCGGGCCCCGTTGGACCTGGTCAAAAAGGTGAAGGAATTGGGACGCCTTCCTGTGGTGAACTTTAGTGCGGGGGGTGTCGCGACACCAGCGGATGCAGCCCTTATGATGCAATTAGGGGCGGATGGGATTTTTGTGGGTTCGGGAGTCTTTAAGTCACAAAATCCGGACAAGATGGCGCGTGCTATCGTGCGCGCTACGCTCCATTACAACGATCCGAAAGTCATCGCAGAAGAGTCCGAGGACATCGGGGAGTCGATGGCAGGATTGGAAATGGCGACTCTCGAGGCTAAAGATCGGATGCAGGACCGAGGCATTTAGGATGAAAATTGGAATATTAGCTATTCAAGGTGACGTGCGTGAACACGTGCGGCATACCCGTGAGGCAGGGGCGGACGCGATTGAAGTGCGTTTGCCCCGCGATCTGGACAGTACGCAAGGACTGATCATCCCAGGCGGGGAAAGTACGACTATTGGCATGTTGATGCAGGAGTATGGGTTAATTGATGCACTGCGAGACCGTAGTCGAACGGGAGACTATCCCATTTATGGAACCTGTGCTGGACTGATTCTGCTCGCGCAGGACGTGGTTGGACTATCTCCTGCTCGATTGGGTCTGGTAGATATCGAGGCCTCACGCAATGCCTATGGACGCCAGGTATCCTCATTTGAAGTTCCGTTATCCATCACTGCTTTAGGGGAAGAGCCATTTCCCGCCGTTTTCATTCGGGCGCCGAAAATCCAGCGTCTTGGTCCAGATGTCACGCCGCTGGCTTGGTATGAAGGGGATGTGGTCATGGCCGAACAGGGTCCCTATTTAGTGAGTTCCTTTCATCCAGAAATGAGTGCGGATACTCGGATTCATCAGTATTTTGTGCAAAAAGTAGTCCAGGCATCCTCTGTACGCGGCGCGTCTTGACTTATTGAGGTGGAGTGAATAGACTCAACCCATAGATTTTTAATCGACGAGCTCTCGAAAATGGCCTTAGTGGGAATTGGTAGGCTGGTCGGTGAATTTTCGTGAGCGCGCCAGTTGATACGATGACATTCGAGGTGTAGTGCAAGATGGCGGGTCCACTCCGATATCGGGGTTAGGTGGGTGGTGCCGTGGGTGATGACTCGTCCCGAGCCTGACGGGACGAGTTTTTTCGCGAAGGGGGACGTAAGTTTTATGGAACCAATTAGGCGTTTTGCCGATCATATTGATCTGTTGGATCAACGATGGCTGCCCGCTGACGTCCGGTATTTGTCGTGCGTCAATGCCGGAGACGTCATTGCGGCGATTCGCGCGCTAGCCGTACGAGGAGCGCCCGCGATTGGGGTGGCAGGTAGTTATGCCTTGTGGCTGGAGTCGCTGCAACCATCTGAGGCGCCCATGGAGCAGCACTTGCGTGATGCGGCAGAACGCATTAAATCCGCCCGGCCGACCGCTGTGAATTTGGCTTGGGCCGTGGATCGGGCCTATCGGATGGTGCAGAACACGGCCTTAGCCAATATTCCTTCAGTTCTCAAACGAGTAGCGGACGACCTCTTGTCTGAGGAAACAGCGCGTAATGACCAACTGGCTCGATACGGCGCGGAACTGCTGAGTGAACACAGCCGCATTTTGACTCACTGCAACACGGGATCGCTCGCGACGCCAGGTGTTGGGACCGCTCTGGGGATAATTCGTGAGGGATATCGCCTCGGATTGGTCAAAGAGGTCTTTGTGGACGAAACACGCCCCTTACTTCAAGGAGCACGGCTGACCGCATGGGAACTTCAGCAGGATGAGATTCCCGCCACACTCATCACCGATAGCATGGCAGCGGCTTTGATGGCGCAAGGCAAAATTAATGCCGTAGTGGTCGGTGCCGACCGCATTGCACGCAACGGAGATACCGCCAATAAGATTGGCACTTATGGCTTAGCGGTGCAAGCCCACTATCATCAGATTCCTTTCTATGTCGCCGCCCCCATGAGTACGCTCGATCCGGATCTTGATACCGGATCAGATATTCCGATTGAAGAACGGGACGGCGATGAAATTCGACGAATTCAAGGGGTTTTAATGGCTCCCGAGGATATCCCTGTGTATAATCCGGCTTTTGATGTCACTCCGGGTACACTAATTAGTGCGATTATTACCGATCGTGGCGTCGCACATCAGCCCTACTTACGGTCTTTGCCTGCTCTTATCGAGCAGGAGCTCAATTCCACCATCATGGAGGACGACAATCGATGATCGATCTGAAGAAAGTGCGGCAGGATCCCGCGAGCTATGCTAAACGACTACTAATCAAAGGTGTGACGATAGATTTTGGCCCGCTATTGGCGATGGACCAGAAGCGACGGGAGACGCTGACGGCAATGGAGCAACTAAAGGCCGAACGTAATCGTGTTTCTGAAGAAGTCGCACGGCGGAAGAAGTCGCAACAGAGCGCCGAGACCCTCATTGTCGAAATGCGTGAGGTCGGCGAAGAGATTGAACGACTGGAAGCGGACGTCAGGGATTTAGATGCCGCAATACAGGAAACCGTATTAAATATTCCCAACCCTCCTTCGCCCGAGGTGCCCGAAGGGCAGTCGGCGGATGATAATGTGGAGATTCGTCGTAAAGGTGATGTGCCCGTCTTTACCTTTGAACCTCGCCCGCATTGGGAACTGGGTGAGAAGCTAGGAATTTTGGATTTCGAGCGGGGAAGAAAAATATCGGGATCCCGTTTTACAGTCCTTGCAGGTCTAGGAGCTCAGCTATCGCGTGCCCTGATCAATTTCATGCTCGATCACAATCGCGCGCGCGGATATGTGGAAATGGCACCGCCCTATCTTGTCAATCGAGAATCCCTGCTGGGTACCGGTCAATTCCCCAAGTTCGAAGAGGATGTGTTTCACGTCGTGCCACACGAGTACTATTTAATTCCGACCGCCGAAGTGCCGCTGACCAATCTTCATCGCGATGAAATTCTGCGTGAACCCGATCTTCCGATTCGCTACACCGGGTATACGGCATCATTTCGGGCCGAGGCCGGAGCGGCGGGTCGTGATACCCGTGGGATTATTCGTCAGCATCAGTTCGATAAGGTGGAGTTAGTGGAATTTGTGCGACCAGAGGATGCTGAGGCAGCGCTCGAAGCCATGGTGCGTACCGCAGAGGACGTTTTAGATCAATTGGGGCTGTCCTATCGGACTGTGCTCTTATGTGGTGGGGATATGGGATTTACCCAAGCCAAGACCTATGATATTGAGTTGTGGATGCCCAGTTACGGTCGGTATGTCGAGATTTCTTCGTGCAGTCATATGGGAGACTTTCAGGCGCGGAGGGCCAATATTCGCTATCGCCCCGAGACGACCAAGAAAACAGAATTTGTGCATACACTTAATGGGAGTGCGTTAGCCGTGGGTCGAACCGTTGCAGCCATTTTGGAAAATTATCAAGAGGCGGACGGGTCCGTCCGAATTCCTCAGGCATTGCAGTCCTATATGGGTGGATTAGCGAGGATTTCCACCCGATAACTATCTGCGATCCAGGAGATGTAGAGAGCTTTTTGCGTTGTGCTAAAGACCGCATTCTGATTGGGGTTGAAGCTTGGGCTGAAAAACTTTACCCCAATCGTGCACGGAATCATGCGCCTTGT
>NZ_JBYCKN010000162.1:0-8212 GCF_057473405.1 Sulfobacillus sp. TH-112 | reverse complement strand
TGGCCCTAAGAAGCGGTGGCATAATGAAACAGGAAGGTGGCTCCGTTTGATCAATTGACTAACGATGATCAGACTGGGATAAGTCCATCAGAACGGTGCGGAGGGTGGCACTCAAGGCACGGCGGATTATGGAGGCATTAGGGTGACCCTCAAGAGAAGGTGCTGATACCGCCGATGTGATGGTCTCTCTATAGATTAGTGGCGCTTCTATAGATGGCGGTCCCGTCGCTTTGCCAGGGTGCGCCTTTCCCTCCGTGTCCGCAGTGTACAACGACTTCCCCAGGGAAACCCATCCGTCTTGTTCACTGGGCCAACTCTGCCATCTCTCGTGCAGGAGTCGTCAGCCACGAAGACCCGGGAGGTGTTGCAAGCGGTTGTCAGGATGGAACGATTCGGTCGGAAAAGACAAATTCGAAGGCTGGCCGTAGCGTCTGCTCGCCTAAGAGAATTCGAGTGCTCCGGTGATTTGCGAAATTAGTTCCCGTGAGGAATTTCATCGTGGGAATAAAGCAACCTAATCCCACTTATTCCTTCATACTTCGCCGAGTCTTTTGGGGTCTCGAGCCGTTGTCGATGCCTAATATTTTCACACGGGGAGGCTTAGATCCTCCGGTAGTACCTTGCAGAAATCGAGAAATTGGTCTTGTCGCATCATTTGGGGTGCCGATGGTAATAGGGGCGCCAATGCTTGTGACCAACGCGACGATTCACGTGGCCTGCATCATCAAGTTGGAAAAGGTGAATCCAGGTATTGTCCGTCAGTTCACGCACGCGGTCGTGGTGCGCGATCACATTATCGATCGCGTCCTGCGGTGCCTCAATGATGACATTGAGGCGCAGGGGTTCATGCATCCACCTTACACCGTCGTGCAATGACTGCAACCCTAAACCTACTCGCAGATCTCCACCATTGCCCTCAAGAACGCCAATAGACCCACCTACAACGTTATGTAAAACCTTATTGCCGCTCCCCAATCGGAGATTGTCCACCATTGACCCGTAGTACTGAAGGTTGATCCAATTGGCCACTATCATCGGTGCCGTCATAATTAGCTCTAGCGTGGAAAAATCGGAATCATGATGCCAATTATAGTCGTGAAGAAAGACACGCCCAGCTAGATTGCACTCTCGAGTACGGATACGCGGGGCAACAATCAAAGCTGCATTACCGGCCAGGGCCCATTCTGGACGCAACTGCGCCCAGTTGCGAGCGCGTGAGCGGATTTGTGCGCCAATGGTTGGCAGGGACGTGTCACGAATTCCTAAAGACAAAGCGCGTTCTAAACGAGTGGTTTGTCCTGCGCTTTCCAACCAATCGTGTAGTTGCTGCACATCGTTCACGTGGGATAACGGCACTTCACTCGTGTCAAATAGTCGAATCTCGTCCGTCGTGGTGTTGTGCAATCCCGCGATAAAGTGCGTGTCTTCAGGGATGGCGATGGACTTGCGCGCGAGCCCGCGGCGCGTGACGGGATCATTGAGCAACGCGGCAGCGATTCGAGCATTTACCTCCCCAGATTGACCGCCGCAAGCGCCACAATCCAAACTGGTCGCCTGCGGATTGTTGGTGGTGGTACTCGCATGCCCAACAAACAATACCAGTCGTGCGAATCCCTGGGTCATCCCCATGTTTCGTAAAAGAAGTTCCGCTGTTGCCGGGCGATCGTCCTCCGGAATGCCTGTCGATCCGCCATTACTATATGCTTCTGATGGTACTTCTATGGCAGTCAGCACAGGTTTCAGACGTTCGTGAACCCTTGTCGGCAACCCTACGTGTTCAGGACGTGGTGCAGATCGAGTCCATCCCATGCTGTCACTAATGAGCTTTGGGCCCAATAATAGACCCGCGGCCTCGACAAATCCGAAAGTGGATGCGGCTGAAGTTTTGAACAACTTCCATGCCTTGGCCATACGAATCCGTGTATACCGTCGAGCCATTTGTTTGCGTGACTCGAGCTCATTCTCTTTACCCAAAGACTCGGCAATACGATACGATGGATTGAATAGGATCGGTAGGTGCGCCTCGCCCGCTAGGGCACCGAAAGGAAGGAACTCCATCGGAATACCGAAGAATCCGGCAAAACCCAGTGTTTGAATTCTTGGATTTACCGTTTCCAACGCCCTCCGGTAGACCTCAGAACGCACGTCAATACAAAATACCACTTGCGCGTCGGGGCGATCGTTTATTGGCACGGCATCCTGAGGGTTTGTTAAGCATGTCGCTAATTGCCTTTGGTATCCGACTTCGAACGCTGTCTGTAGTATGGCATCAATCTGGAATCGGATGTCAGGGCGATCTGCAGCCAAGGAGATTTCATCCAGAGACTGACGCCAACGCATCTCAAATTCTTTGCTGCAACGTAACTGATAGAGCAAGGCGTCCCAAGTAAGACGGATAGCGAGCAGATCTCGTATCGAGTCGTCGCGGTTGCCTTGCAATTCTGCTTGCCAACGCAGATATCGTGTCCACCCCGCCCAACCACCAATACTCAACAACGCTGCATGTAGATAATCGTCAACCGCCTGAATCGGCACATTCAATTTGTCCAGGGCGCTTACTATTGCGCCTTCAGCGGTATCTGGCCACGTGGTCAGCGCCTGACGAAGGCCGCGCACGCCCATCACTCGAGGGCTCTTGTCAAGGAGCGCAAAAGCCCGCCAGCCGCTATAGAGCGGTGTATCTTTCCAAGGCGTTGCCCATACGGCTTGACCTTCGTCAAAATATGCCGCACAGTATCGACTGATGCGTTCGACTACGAAGCTTGGCCAGTCCTGGCCATCAAGTTCTGAAAGGACATTCGTGACAAGTTTAAGTGGTCTCGCTGATGGCGGAGTGTCCGAATAAAGCCGGTGCTCAAAGGCAGACACGTCCCATGGACTTTCTAACTCGGTTAAGGCTTGCGCCAAATCGTCCCGAGTAATTCGACCACGAGCCATTTGCTGGCGGTAGTAGTCGCGGGGCATGCATAATCCCGAGCCGCTAATGCGGCCCAAGGTGTCGTGGGCCTTCCAAAACGGCTGGTTACTTAGACCTAAATATGGATTGGCCGCCACAAAATTTTTCAGAGGCCATAGCGGCGCAATGCGTTGGCAGGCGATCTCAACCTTATTTGCAATCTGCGATTCGTACACTGACATAGTACTCATGATATCTCCCCCCAGAGTCACTTTTGGCGCGACCCTGGCAACAATGCCTTGGTGTTCGCAGATGTGAATCTTTGCAGTAAACGAGTGAATACCAAATCGATGTAAAGATCGTTATAAAGATGCACATAGATGGCCTGTCCAAGGGGATGACGTCGTAGCCGCGGTAGCATCTGCTGAACCAACAATAGGCCTACGAATGTCACAACGACTAATCCCAAGAGACCATCGAAGAGTACATCAGAGGGCCCAAGGCGGGTAGGCAAACTGGCCCGAAATAGTACGGTAAAAAGTAATTCCAGGCCGAAATAGGCTACAGAAATTAACACACTAAGCAGAATGGTCATCCACACAAAACCGCTCACGCCAATTTGTCGAATGTTTAGGGCTTGTAAAAGCAACTGTGATACGGCCACGATCAGAATGAATCCCATCACAATAAGCGAGGTCTGGTGAACCACTGGCACCCCGAATACGAATGCTGTGCCGATGGCGATGGGTGCCGCAATCGCCAGACTGCCGATAGCCTTACCTACGCTTGCGGTGGTGGGGACTGTCGGGAGTGCCGGAATGCGGAAATAGTCTACCACGCTACCTGATGACAGAAAAGCATGGGCCTTGTACACGGAGTGCGAGACAATGTGCAATAACGCGAGGCTGTAAAGTCCCATGCCGCATTCCAGCAACATGAAACCCATTTGCGCACTAGTGGAATATGCCAGTGTTCCCTTAATATTGGTTGCGGTCATCATCATTAGAGAAGTAGTTGTGATAGCTACAAGTCCCGTGATTATCAGTATGTTTCCGGTCCATATTACCCGTGACATGATGGGCACCGTGCGCAGCAGTAAAAATGTTCCGGTATAGATAATCCCGGCGTGTAGCAATGCGGAGACCGGCGTTGGGGCTTCCATGACTTGGATGAGCCATCCATGGAACGGGAATTGTGCACTCTTGAGGATGGCACTCAACACGATAAGTCCTGCTGCGATCTGCAGCGACTCCGGTAAGGGGCCTGGGTTTCTTGCGAGTGCGTGAGCGATGTCGGTAAACTCTGACGTATGCAGAGAACGTGAGATAAGCAGGAAGGCGCCGAATAGGCTTGCATCCGCAATGCGGTGGAGCAGGTATTTCTTGCGGGCGGCCAGTACCGCGATGGGACGCTCGGGATAGAAGGCCAACAAGTTGTGCAAACATAGACTCGTGACGATCCAAAAGACGAGAAATTCCCAGATGTTGCCTGCCACAATAAGCACTAAGAAAGAGCCCAAGGTGAGACTCAGCCACCGATGGAAACGGCCTTCATGGGTGTCCCCATCCAGATACGCGGCCGAATAGCGTGCGACCACCATGCCGACCAACGTAACCAGTAGTAGCATCAACAGAGTGAGCCCGTTAACGTCGACGCTACGCGCTACTAGGCTTTGGACAGACGGTATATGCAGAACCAGGTAACGTGTGGGGGCAGTCATTCCCAAGACATAGGTTCCGGCGGCCAGCACCGCACCCAACAACGCGATCCAAGCGGCACCCGTTGTCCATCCTCTGATGCGATGGGGATGTCGGTCGGCATCGACTCCTCCCACCACACCTACCATAAGTAACGGCAAAGGCAATATCAGCATGAGGTCAGACGTTATTACGGTGGAGACTCCTACCATTGCACACGACACCCCTTGTTTCGTCAATCAAACGGGCAAAAAAATTTCGCCCTCAATTTATGGCGATCTGAATCCATTGGCAGACCCCAGTCGATCTTAGAGACGACATACATAACACGACTTAAATGTCGCTTTATGATAGCGAAAAACGCTCAGAAATGCAATCCGCTCAAGCAGAAAATGATTATCGCGGAATCTGGGCTGCCCAAAAAAATGTGCAACCGCACCTACGGGCCTTTTTCGCCTCCCGTCGCGACAAAGACTATTCCTCAGTTTTGAACTAGTGTGCGCTTCCCCAGGTTATGAACTTAAGATGCCCGACCAATCATTAATTCATCTATCAAGACTAACGAAATCTTGGGTTAATTACTCACAGTCGTCGCGTGCTGACATCGTTAGTACAATGACGGATGCTACTTTCAAATACCCACCGTCAGTTGACCTCTTAAGCTCGCTCATTAATTCAGTAGTGGTTTGCTGCGCGGCGCCGGTTAAGCGGATACTGAAACACTTTCATCAATGGGCGACGACGTTCGGTCAGCATACCAAGCAGTGGTTTAGGATGGGACTCCAACCCGTGAAGCCCTGTGATTCGATAAATTTGGGAAGACATGATGATGTGGGCGGGTCCTTTAACCATCGCGAAAATCGTGCACGGGATCCCTACTTGCTTTATCATGAAATCGAGGTCGTGCTAAGTAGAGAGGAGCCGTGCTGATGGCTGAGTGGACGTTTCTGACGAACCACGCTCAAGTCCTGCTGTGTGTGGCTCGAAATGGGGGACGTATGACGGCCCGAGAAATCGCGGGGGTTGTGGGCATTACCGAGCGAGCGGTCCAACGTATTGTGGATGATTTAGAGAAGGCTGGGTACGTCAGCCGCTTCCGGGATGGACGACAGAACCGATATGAAATTCATCCGAACCTTCCGATGCGCCACCCCTTGCAACGAGGCCTCACGATTAAGGACCTGCTGGAATTATTGACCACTTCAGATCGTTAATTGGCGCACATTGTAGAATCAATACCCACGTAAAGCGGACCATAGCGAGCGAATCTTGCTTCGGGCCTGGCCTATGCTCTGTGCTGGTGTATCTCATATGTGTAGAATTCCCCGTCAAAACCATGGCTCTGTACAAAATGTAGAGAAACTTTGGCGTGGTTTAACCTCGGGTGGACCTTTTTGATAGGCCTTTCCACACTACGGCACGATCCGACGTGTTAGGTGAATACCTCGAGGGTTTGACGATGGCGTCACCTTTTGGTCTACCCATGCATCCTCTGCTCATATTTTGCATGGATCACACCAATCGGGATAAGAGGTATGGAAATCCTGACGTACGTCACATGGTTTCCATCCTGCAATCTCTTGCGCATTCCTTTATTGCGACACTAGACCAACTCTTGCTCCATCACACCATCAATCGCGATGACTGCGGTCGCCCATTTGCATGTCGCAGATCAAGGGCCAGAGAGTCGAACAAGGCTTTTTCTACCGTTCGAAACTCGTCTACAGGTCGCGCTGTCTAGCCTTGATCCTAGGCTACAAGGGAGGTGGATTCGTGCTGTCAGGGACCGAGAGAGCCCCCGCAATCCCTGATTCAATTAGGGGTTGCCCCCCGGTCGTCCGCCTGGCCTCGGGGGTGGATTACCGCCCGGAGCATGGGGAGGGGGACCCGGGGGACCGTGGGGTGGCCGGTTAGGAAAGGACGTCGTGGGCGGGCCGGCAGGTGTTGGTTGACATCGTGTAGTCGGGGGCCAATAGAGACTATCCCAAGGAAGGGGCACTCCGACATGCCAATCCGATTCTGGCACCAGAAAGTCGGCACTGACGGCGGGTCCACAGCCGGGTTCCCATAACTCATGCGGGTCGGATGCCAATACTGTCACCTCTTCATGATGGTGGCCAATGGTTTTTGGCTGGGTGCCTCGAATAAACCAGGCACCTTCAATATCGTCTTTGGGTGTTAGTGGACCTGCCAGCATACCTGAGGTGATCGAAACGTGCGCCACATATACCATCCCCGGAGGGCGAGGAAACGGTTTGGCCGAAATATGCTCTTGTTGGTTAATCTGTTCCATAATTTGACGCCAAATGGGCCCCGCCGCCACATCCCCATAGGCCGGCCCACTTGGCGTCGATGGTTGTGGTAGTTCTCCTTTTTCATTCCCTTCCCAGACGCCGACCACCATTTGTGGTTCGTATCCCATAAACCAGGCATCGCGCTCGCCGTTATTGGTGCCGGTCTTTCCAGCTGCAGGCCGGCCTATGCCGAGGTCGTAGCCTGTGGCATAGGCACCAGGCCCAATACTGGGAATTTCCTGAGGTTTGAGGACCCACTGCATCATTTGATCCATGATGTAGGCAACTTGTGGGGAGAATAGCGTTTTCGCGTGAGGTGAGTCCTGATATGCCACGGAACCGTCTTGCCGGACCACCTTTCGCACCCATATAGGCGTCATCATGACGCCGTTGTTAGGAAACGTGGCGTAAGCGCGAGTCATGTCGAGGACATTGACACCGCCTTTGTCAAATCCACCAATGGCTACGCCATATTGAGTAGAGTCAATCTGTGGAAGAGGCAGGCCAAAGTCCTTCGTCGCGAAATGGAATCCGGTTTGGATACCAATATCTTTGAGGAGATGCACGGCAACATCGTTATCGGAAATCGCGAGTGCGTCACGTAGGTCCATATATCCTCGATACAAATGGTCATCATTTTTAGGCCACCATGCTTGGCCATCAATGTTTTGGAATATCGGGACGTCTTGAATCACGGACATTTGCGTATAGCCTTTCATAATCGCCTCCGAATATTCCATGAGTGGCTTGATGGAGGATCCTGTCGAGCGTTGGACGGAGGGATTGGTTGCCAGGTCTTCCGGATCAGAGCCTTGGTATGTTCGTCCACCAATGACCGCCCATACGGCACCATTGTGCGGGTCTTCTACCATTACCGCCGCCTCATAGACTGGATTAGATCCGAAATTCTTCGTCATCCATTCATCGACAGCGCGTTGGGCAATAGTATACGCGGTGGGATCGAGTTCCGTATAGATTTTAAGGCCGCCATCGTCAATTTCCTGCAGGGAATACCCTTGGTGTTCTAAAACATGGATGACATGTTGGATATACCATGGGTATGGTAAGGACGCTTCCGATAGGGTAACGGCGTGGGGGCGTAAATCAAGCGGGGCGGAAAAAGCCGCCTTTGCTTGAGATGGTGTGATATAGCCGTACTTTGCCATGGCTGACAAAACCTGCCATTGCCGCTGCTTAGCAAGTTTAAGGTGGACTAACGGATCATATAAGCTCGGGGCTTGGGGAAGGCCTGCCAAAAGCGATGCTTGCGCTAACGAGAGGTGGCTGGGGGATTCATTAAAGTACGCTTTAGCGGCAGTGTCAAC
>NZ_JBYCKN010000161.1:0-9740 GCF_057473405.1 Sulfobacillus sp. TH-112 | reverse complement strand
TGGGGCGTACAATTAATCGATGGGGTATTACAGTTAGGTTTTGGACCTCGCACGGTATTTCGCCTGTCGGTGGGTGAGAAATTTCGCTTTCGGGAAGGTGATCGCAACAAAGTCCAGGCGTGGCTCAAGCAAGTGGAACCGGTTTTAAATCTGATCTTTTTCGCATCCAAACGTCCGACGTCCGATGAACCGCGTTTAATTCCTGATGTCCGTCGCTCGCGCCAAGATCTGTTGTGGCAAATACCGCATTTAGTGGGGCTGCTGTCGGGATTAGGTTCGGACGTTCTGAAAAGTGCGGATGGATATCTCGCTACCTGGGATGATGCTCTCAGTGTCGACATGTTATGGAATATTGGCCAAGGGCGGCAGTTGGCGGAACGTGTGCGCCCTGAAACACTTTATCGTAGTGCCCGATCCTATCGATTTGCAGTGTGGGAGAATCAGGAACTGCCCGAGCCATTTTTAGACATGGGATTTCGAACATTAATTGCCATTCCGTTAAATGCGGCGGACGGTGCAGCAGGTGTTTTGTGTTTGTCCACCGTGGATGTGGTCCGACGTTCTGAATCGCTCATGCAGACCCTTCGTTACCTGGCGGAGAGCTTAGAAAATTCTTTGCTCAGCCGGGGGGCGGCAGCGACGATGGCGAAGAATTATTTAAATGCCTTATTCACCGCGGCGACGTTATTGGATGAAGCAGACCCCTACAACAAAAATCACCATCGACAGGTGGCACAGTTGTCGGCCCGTTTGGCCATGAAAGCCAAGTGGCCCGAGAATCGGGTACGCCACGTCGAGATGGCTGGTCGATTGCATGATATTGGGATGGTCACCGTGGCACTGGACCTCACTAGCCAAGGCGGCAATTTGGCAGAACAGGCGCGTCAAACGATTCAACAACATCCGGCGGTTGGTGCCGAGCTTTTGGAGGGGCTGCCGGAGAGTGTGCTACCTCAAATTGTGGTACGCGCTGTGCGTGAACATCACGAACGATGGGACGGGTTAGGGTATCCGGATGGTCTCAAAGGGGAGCAGTTGTGCGAAGAAGGACGACTGGTCGCGTGTGCGGAGCAGTTCGTCGCCCGGATTTCCCATCGAAGCTATCGTCAGGGACTCACAGTGGAAAGAGCGTTGTATGACGTGCAACAACTATCGGGCCGACAAATCGATCCCCAAGTTATTCAACTCCTTATCGATTTATACCAGGACGCGGGAATTCGTCCCCAGACGCCCACTTAAGATGGGATTTATCGGACGACACGTGAGGGAGGAATACAGCTGTGGCTGAACGCATGCAAGGTCGGTCCTTTGTGGTGTATTACGGGAGAGGGCCGATGGATGCCATTGAAGAGTTTGATATTGCGATTTTAGAACCAGCGGGATGGAGCACTCCCCTATTGAGAGAGTTGAAATCCAAACATGTGACCTGTCTTGCCTATGTGAGCGGTCTTGAAATACCCTCTTGGAAAGCCGACGAGGTGGACCTTCGCGACGAGGATTATCTCGTCGTAGGAGGAAAGCGCTGGGTCAAAGAGCCCTTTGGAAATTGGATTGCACTGCCCGAGTCACTGCGGTGGAGAACATATCTCGAGAATCACTTTAAAAGACTCAGTCGTCAAGGATGGGATGGCTTCTTTATTGATACGCTGGGCGACGTGGAGGATGAGCAATTGGCAGGCCAATCGGGCTGGCTGGTCCCGGGGGTGGCTGATTTAGTGCGGATGATGCGCCTATGGATTGGGGATCGCGGTCTCATCGTGAATAATGGGCTTTGGCAAGTTGTTCCGATGATTGCTCCCTATATTGATGGCGTATGTTGGGAAGGTCACCTGACCACTCAAGTATTGCAGGAACCCTGGTGCCTTGCCGTAATCGAATATTTAGGAAAGATGAGAGCCGAGCACAGATGGACCAATCTGATGCTGACCCAAAATGCCGGCGAGACATTAGGGCAAAAGCAAGAGCTGTTGCATTTTGTGGACGATGCTACGCGGTATGGATTTTTGCCCTATGCTGCACCTTTTAATTATGCCGAGGCCATTCGAACCCGCGGCGGACGCATTATTTCTGCACCGAGGAATTAGCCCGTTAAAATTCATGGTTCCTAAAGATTTCTTTATATAGTGGTAGATAGGCCTCTGAACGCATGGGGTCAATTTACGCTAGGATGTCGCTCGTGCAGATTGTGATGGTACTGCCGGTTTACAATGAAGCGTCCACGTTATTAGAGGTATTATCCGGCCTACAAGGCTATGTGGACCGAATTGTCGTGATTGACGATGGGTCGCGTGATCGTACACGAGACCTTTTAAGGGCTTATTCCTTCCAACATCCTGAGCTATTCTTTGTTAGTCATCGCACCAACCGTGGTAAGTCCGGAGCCTTGATTACCGCGTTCCTCCTGCTTTCCGAAGAACTCCGGCGTGGCCAGATTGCCCCGGGCGATATTATTATGACGATGGATTCTGATGGTCAACACGACGCTCGGGATATCGAACGACTGGTGGCGCCCCTGCGGCAGAAGGAGACGGACGTCTCGTTGGGGCTGAGAACATTTGAACAATATCCTCGATTTAAACTGGTGGGGAATCGGTTCTTAACCTGGTGGGCTAGACGGTGGAGTGGATTTCCATACCTGGACGCGGAGTGTGGATTTCGAGCCATGACGGCGACGGTGATGGACGATATCTTGCCGTATTTGAACGCGGTGGACTATGGTTGTGAGCAGGAGATGGCAGTAGTTGTCCCGCGAAGAGGATGGCGGGTCCAAAATAACATCATCATTCATGTGCCCGTATATCGGGAAGGTACCCGCATTTACCATGGATTCAACAATGCTCGCTCTGCCGTGTTAGCTTGGTGGCGCGTTTCGCACCATATTCGTATTACCGAGCGTGAAGCCTGGTCAAGTCACCTCATGGTGTTCGATGAGACGGCTAATATACCCGATACGGAAGGTCATTTCGATGTTTTTTGATGGACTCGAGGACTATTGGATAGCACGACTGCATACCAAACGATCGATGGGTCAGTGGATTCGTGATCGTCTTTGCTTTCCTTGGCTGGCGATGACTTCTGCATCGAAGGCAGTCAAATATCATTTGACTCCTTTGGATATGGAGCGGTTCTATGCTGTATATCCCAAGATCACGGGGCGGCTTTTGGATATAGGGTGCGGAGATAATCTCTTGGTGCGTGCGTATGGTAATGGAGTGGGCGTAGATGTCGTGGACTGGGGACACGTTGATGTGGTCCTTTCGGGCGATGGCACCCTTCCTTTTGCCGATCGTACGTTTGACACTATTACGATTCTCGCGGCATTAAATCATATCCCGGAACGTGAGTTGTTACTTCGCGAGTGCGGGCGGATATTGACCCAAGATGGTCTTCTTATCATGACCATGCTGACCCCGACGCTGTCGTATTGGGTGCATCGAATACGCCATCGCGTGGATCCCGACCAGAGTCATCGTCACCACGAACAGGGAGAGGTTTGGGGGATTTCTCGGAGATCCATGCAGACCCTGCTTGATTCGACAGGATTTCAATTGGAAGGATCCAAACGCTTTGTCTGGGGATTAAATCAACTCTATTGGGCACGAAAGGAAAATATTTTGACTAATAATAGTAAACGCCGTCATCATTCTGTATAATTTGATGGCAGATTAAGGAGAGAGGAGATTTTTTCGACATGAAAAGACAATGGATACGTAAAGGATTAATTGGCATTGTGGCGGTCGGCGCTATGGTCGCAGCGAGCACCCCTATCACGTATGCGGCCAGCATTCCTGCACATGGGACACTGCTTGCGGCTGGTGGTAACGGTGGCTCCCCTGGTGGTATCTTTCCCGGTCCCGGTGGCGGAAACAACGGCGGCGGAAACAACGGCGGCGGTAACAACGGTGGGGGGCATCATTCAGCCCCGGAAACACCCTATGCGGCGTTGTTCCCACTAGCGATTGTCGCTACAGGATGGGTTATTTATCGACGAAAGAGGCTCGTTGCGAATCAATAGCATGAAAATGGATACCTCGTTGCAATGGAAAGCGTATCTCTGGGGACTAACCATCTTGGTAATCCCCTTTTTCTTATATGCAGAGAGACTAGTTACAGATTCTTTGAAGGACGTCCCCGAAGCGTATCTCATCTGGATTCCCATCTTGGGGTTCTTTTGGATGTATTGGCGCATGCAACACCGTCAATCGAACTCTACACAGTCTCGCCCTGGCTGGGTTTCACTGGCCGTCGTGTTGTTGGCGGGAGGGCTTGCGTTTTTTGGGGGCGATCCCGCCTCGGTTTCGCTCAAAAACTTGGTCTTACTCCTCTGGCCACTGTGGTCGCTGTTTTCAGTGTGGGTACTCTTCGGTGAAGAGTATGTGGCGCTCGTCACGCTTCCTGCTCTGTACCTGTACTTATGTTGGCCACCGCTCTTCATTCGCATCATTAATGCCATGAATCCCTATCTCGAGCGGTGGTCATACCAAGCATTGTCGTGGTTTTCCCATGGCCTCTCCTGGATTGTAACGGTGAGCAAAATGCCGGTGGAATTTGCGGTGCGCGATACCCATCAATGGGTTGCAATCAATGTCACGGCTTCGTGTAGTGGGTCGGATAGCCTCTTGGCACTGTTGGTCCTTTTTCCTATCGTGCTGATCATATTTGACATTTCCTGGTGGCGGAAAGCGCTCATTATCACCCTAGGGTGCGTGGTAGCCTTTTGGGCTAATGCCGTACGTATTTTTATTATCTTTTGGGTGACGCATGTGGCAGGAGTATTTTGGGCTTTTTCGGTCGTGCATCCCTTGATCGGTCCCGTCATGTTTGTGCTATTAGTGGTGGTCCTTTTAGGGTATGGGGGAATGCGGGTGACAAATCAACCAACAGACACCGCTCGCATTCATCCCCAGCGCCTCCCCCTGGCTTTAGGGATTGCTCTCGGATTAGCGATTGTCTTCGTTGTCATCGTGAGTCCGTTTGGCGGTTAGTTGCATTTTTCGGTGGAGGATTGGTCCTTATTGTCACGTTAGCGGTTGCCTTGCCGACCCATGTCATGATTTTTGGAATGCTTCGTATTGTTGTGGGAAGCGTTGTAGTGTTGGGCCTCTTCGCGGCCTTGGTCTTTCCACCGCTTGAGGTGGATGGTCCTGATCAGTGGATGGCACGATTGACGCTCATGTTGCTATGGATGATGGGAATAGGATATGTGATTGACGTGATCCATCTCTATAGTGGGGCTGGGCTCTTGGTTCTTCTTGCGGTGACCGGTGCGATCTTGCATCGTCAGCAGTCGCGGCGATATCAACTCAGTCGTGGGCAACAGATGAGTGTGGGGATCTACGAAACGCTATCCGGTTTTGACTGGGTTAAACACCAGTGGACTCGGTCCCGTGAGCAATGGGGATCCACCTTGCCGGCCCTTTTCACTTGGACGCGATCACCGCTGGCATACGTCTTCCTGTTGGCGATTTTGACCATTATGGCAGGGACGGCCTGGCTGCGATTCGCCGATGATTGGCACCAAGCAGCGCTGTTTTTTTCCGACGCCTCCGAAACGCTGGCTTGGGTCAAAGGCATTCAGGTGAATACGCTTTTTCCGAATGGGCTCTATCCCCAGGGTTACTATATTGTGATGGCCGAATTGGCGAGTCTCACCCATGCTAATGCCATTGTCTTTATTAAGTTCTTTGGGGCTTTTGTGGGTACCCTGATGACCGCGTCGGTGATGTGGTCCACCTATCGTTTCTCTGGACGAGCAGTACCCGCTATTGTGGCGGGTGCCCTATACGGGTTAATGCCCCACTTGATGCCCTATTATGGAGTACGGCAAATGATGGCCGAGGGCCAGGAATTTGGCAACATGTTGGTGCTACCGACAGCGTGGTTGGTGTTTCAATCGTGGGTGACACGCAAACCGGGTTACGTTCTTGCTGCGTCCTCGCTATTAGCGGTGGTCGGCTTGACCCACCCGATTGCGCTGTTAAATGCCGCACTGGCTGCGGTAGCAGCGACTCTTGGAGCATGGATCGTGACCGGAACGGCCAAGAAGATCTTACGGCGCTATTTATGGATGGTGCCCATGGCTGCCCTCATCAGTATCTTACCGCTCGGCATACCCTATATGATGGGGGTGCCTCTCATTGGAACCGCCACGCCCTTTCTTTTGTCCCAAACCCAAGGTGGCGGATTGCCACCAATACCGCTCATGGTGTGGGTGGCTCTTGCGGGCATTGGGGCACTTTTTATTACGAAATTATTGTGGTATGACGATCTCTGGGAAATGGGTCTTCCCGCCACCGCCTTCTTATTATTGCTGTTTTCCGAAGGCATTGTGCAATTGCCGCGGGTGGGAATCGACTCTTATGTACTAGCGATTCGTTCGGGTGAATTTCTTGCCATGGCGGAGGTGCTAGGAATTGGTCTCGGCGTGGCCGCCATTCAGGAGGCGCTGGAAAAATTGGGGGTGCGACGGAGCCTCGCGGCTCTAAGCTTGTTTGTGATTTCTGCCGCCGCGCTGACGCGCGTCATTATTCTTAATCCTCCTCATCCGTTTAGTTCCTATAGCATGCAGACCGATGCTTATACCAGAGAATATGTTCATATCGAAATGACGCTGCCGAATTTTAGCTGGATTGTGGTATCGCTAGGAAGCTATGCCTATGCGGTCAACCAGGGGTATCAATATTCTCCGACATTATGGTCAGCCCATGTGAGTCCCAGTTCCCGTTGGCCGCACTACCATGTAGCAGGGACACCTGCCTATGCGCTGGATCAGCGGTATATCTTCTTCTTCGTTCCCAATACGGTGCATGTACCTGATGTTCCAGGCAAGGCGGCCATTCAGGCGACAGACAATCGTGAAGTGGCCCTCTTACACCATTGGATCAGAGACTGGGAAAAGAGATATGGGCCAATGCCCGTCTATTATCATAGCCCCAATTTGACCGTCTACCGATTGGAAAACCTCAAGAACCCGATATAGGGTGCGTTTGATGGGCGATACTCGCGGGGACGTCGTGTTGTTGATGGGGTGCAGGACGACGACTGTTCCCTCACGTGCCTGCCGCTAGCGGGGAGATGGGCTCTTTACACATGATGGGAGATCAGTATGCTCGGGTGTTTAAGCAGAGCTTTTTCGGTGTGGTGTTGCAGGGCCTGGTATGACACGTCCCCCATTGCGACGCCTAAGTAGTCGTTAAGAAGGTCTTGGTTTTGACTAAATACCTTAGACCAAAATCCCACCCACGGGTAAAAGAGCATCCCCATTTTTACCGCGGACTTGAGAGACGGCCAAAACTCTTGGTACAGTTGTTGGCTATAGCTATCAAGCGATACGTCCGCTTTCACATGGCGGATGAGCGCCTCTGCTGCCAGTTGGCCTGAGCGGATAGCCGAGAAGATGCCTTCGGCCGAGAAGGCGTCCATAAGTCCCGCGGCGTCACCGACAAAAAGTGCCCGTCCGAGTACCGGAGATACATAGCGCAAGCGATAGGGTAGAGGGTGAGCCATCGGGCGAAGATCGACATTGCCCACAATGTCACGGGCAAATTGAAAGAAGCGTTTTTTCAACGGAAATGATTGCGCGCGAAACGATCCGACCCCGATGTTGAGAATATTATTGCGAGGGATGACCCAGGCATAGCCCCAGGGATAGTCTCCCACGTGGATGGCGACCCGATGAGCATAGTGTTCCGCCATCGCACGGCTTACTTCCACTTCGGCTTCGATGGCTGCTCCCAATCGCGGTCGAGCCAGTCCTAGATGTTTAGCAGTGATGCCATGAGCTCCATCGGCGGCTACCAGAAATGAACAGCGATAGGCCTCTTTGGTCGTGTTGACCTCAAATCCGTCGGGAGTTCTCACTACCATGGTGACGGGTTCGTGCGTTCTCAGGTGAGCACCAGCAATTTCTGCTTCCTGAGCAAGAAATTGGTCAAAATATTGTCGCTCCACGATATGGCAATAGGGCGAAGGGCGCTGAATCGTGGTCGGCGGCAGGTTTTTGCCATGGAATGTCCATTCAGTGGCTTCATGCCGTAGCTGGTCTTCATATCCGGGAGGTAATAGCGCCAGGGCGCGATGCGTGAGAGCTCCTCCACAAGGCTTGATGCGAGGAAGGGACTCGCGCTCTAGCATGAGGACCGAAAATCCTCCTGAGGCGAGCACGCGGGCTGCTGTCGATCCAGATGGCCCGGCACCAATCACAATGACATCATAGGACTGCATTGTATTCATCCTTTCGCAAGCCAAATGGCAAGACCTGTCAGGGGTTTCCTGGCCACGCGAGCGACGTAACACAATCTTAACATGCTGGTAACAGGAAATTAATCTAGTCCCGAGATAATAATAATAACTTAACATACCGGAGGAGCTCATCATGCCAAAGTCCGTGACCGATACCTTAAATGATGCACCGCTGGGAGTATTTCACTTCAAGGCCGCTTTTATCGCCGGAATGGGATATTTTACAGATGCTTACGATCTCTTCATTATTGGCGCGGCAGTTGTTTTAATCAAAGGACAATGGCATCCCGACAAGCTGATGATTGGCTTGGTGGGATCGATGGCGCTTTTGGCAGCCTTTTTAGGAGCCTTTATTTTCGGTCGCATTTCCGACGTGTGGGGAAGGCAGCGGATTTATGGACTAGAAGCGGCCCTCATGACGGTAGGTGCACTGCTCTCGGCATTTTCCCCGAATTTGATTTGGCTTTTGGTGGCCCGATTTATCTTGGGGTTGGGTATTGGCGGGGATTATCCCGTCAGTGCGGTCATAATGAGTGAATATGCCAATGTCAAGAATCGTGGCCGTATGGTCGCGATCGTGTTTTCCATGCAAGCTATTGGATTGGTCGCTGGCCCCGTTGTGGCATTGACTTTGCTGGCTTCGGGAATTCATCCTGATCTCGCTTGGCGTTTGATGTTAGGATTGGGCGCCGTACCAGCGGCGACCATCATTTACTTTCGACGTCGCATGCCGGAATCTCCACGGTATACCGCGCAGGTTAAAGGACAAGCACAGACGGCTGCTGACAATCTGCGGAAAATGGCCGGATCGACGGATGGGGCATCGGTGTCGTCAGACATTAAAGCGCAAAAATTGGGGTATCGTGATATCTTTCGTAGCCGTCGGCTATTGTTGACATTGATTGGTACCGCCGGCACCTGGTTCCTATTTGATTATGCGTATTATGGGAACTCAATTTCTCTCCCGCTCGTGTTGAAAGCGGTGGCTCCACATTCGACCGATATTAGCAATATGGCGTGGTCCCTCATGATCTTTGTGATTGCGGCGGTGCCAGGATATGCCTTAGCATTTTTGAAGATTGATCAAGTGGGGCATAAGCGACTGCAATGGATCGGGTTTTTGATCATGGGCTCCGCATTTGGCGCGATCGCATTGGTTCCTCATCTGACGACCATGGTGATTCCCTTTCTCCTGGTCTTCGGTGTGAGCTACTTCTTTGCCGAATTCGGTCCCAATACCACCACCTTTGTTCTATCTTCTGAACTCTTTCCTGTGACCCTGCGCGCCACTGGAAACGGTATTTCGGCGGGGGTAGCAAAGCTCGGCGCGTTCATCGGGGTATTTTTATTCCCAGTTCTTGAAGGGACATTGGGTCTCAACCGGACCATGTTCATTACCTTCATTCTCTCGATGGTGGGATTGGGATTGACCTTTCTTCTCCCTGAACCGGCTGGACGATCCCTCGAAGAGGTAGGTGGCCTGTCAGAAGACACTGGCA
>NZ_JBYCKN010000160.1:0-4239 GCF_057473405.1 Sulfobacillus sp. TH-112 | reverse complement strand
TGTGGGAACTGACCAGCAGCCCGGGATCGGGCGTAGTAAAGGAGTCATATAGTCGTTTACTCACCATGGCCGACAGTGGGCAACTGTCGAAGGTCACGCTTGATCCCCAGAATCATACGGTGACGGCGACCACGAAGACCAACAAGAAATTTGAAACGGTATATGCGCTCGAGGGCACAGCACCTTTAGCGAATACCATGGTCAAAGATCATGTGGTTGTGAACATTGAACATCCGGATACCTCTTCGATATGGTTGTCGCTGGTCACTGACGTCGTGCCGTTACTCATGATACTGTTTATGTTTTATTTCTTCTTTAGTCAGAGCCAGGGCGGCGGTGGGCGGGTGATGCAATTTGGCAAATCGCGTGCTCGCTTGCATTCAGCGGATGACCGGCGGCGGGTCAGCTTTGACGATGTAGCCGGCGTGGAAGAAGAAAAGCAAGAGCTCTCGGAAGTTGTGGATTTTCTTCGATACCCTAAGAAATATCTTGAACTGGGAGCAAAAATTCCGAAGGGCGTGTTGCTTTCAGGGGCTCCTGGCACCGGGAAAACGCTTTTGGCTCGAGCGGTTGCGGGAGAGGCGGGCGTACCGTTCTTCTCAGATAGCGGATCAGATTTTGTGGAGATGTTCGTGGGAGTGGGAGCATCCCGGGTGCGTGACTTATTTGATCAGGCTAAGAAGAATGCCCCTTGCATTATTTTTATCGATGAGATTGATGCGGTTGGTCGGATGCGCGGTGCTGGATACGGTGGCGGTCACGACGAGCGAGAACAGACACTCAATCAGTTACTCGTCGAGATGGATGGCTTTGGTGCCAACGAAGGAATTATTGTGATTGCTGCCACCAACCGTCCTGACGTCTTAGATCCGGCGCTCCTTCGCCCAGGAAGGTTTGACCGTCAGATTGTGGTCCATCGTCCAGATGTCAAGGGGCGGTTGGCCACACTCAAAGTGCATACGCGTGGCAAACCGTTAGATAGTGACGTAGATTTGGAAACGATTGCTCGGCGTACTCCGGGGTATACGGGGGCTGATATTGCCAATCTTACCAATGAAGCGGCGTTATTGGCAGCTCGGGCACATCAACGCACTATTCACATGCATGATTTTGAAGAAGCGGCGGAACGGGTTATGGCGGGGCCTCAGAAGAAAACGCGCGTGATTTCCGAAAAGGAAAAGCGGGCGGTGGCTTTTCACGAATCAGGGCATACTTTGGTGGGGATGCTGGTCGAACACGGAGATCCGGTGCACAAAGTAACGATCATTCCCCGCGGGATGGCTATGGGTTACACTTTGCCTTTGCCGGAGGAGGATCGTTACCTGGTGACCAAATCACAAATTCTCGACCAAGTGGCGATGGCATTAGGCGGTCGTGCGGCCGAAGAGCTAGTATTTGGAGAGGTGTCTACTGGAGCGCAAAACGACTTAGAAAAGTCGACGGCGATGGTTCGCCAGATGATTACCGAGTACGGGATGTCGGAGGAATTGGGCCCGATGACCTATGGGCAGCCGCAAGATCAAGTATTTCTTGGGAGAGACCTAGCCCGCGAACCTGATTATTCGGAAGAGGTGGCTTCGGCGATTGACCGAGAGGTTCAAGATATTGTGAATGAGCAATATCATCGCGCGAAGACCATTCTAAGTGGCCATCGATCCACCTTAAATCGTGTGGCGTTAGCATTGATGGAGCAGGAGACGCTATTAGCGGATGAATTGAAGTTCATTGTGTGGGGTAACGGAGCGGTTGTGTAAGACCCTCCAGTTTCGGGTACAGTACCTTGGGGGGATGCAAGCGTGATATGGTCGGGGCCTACCGATGCTTTTCATGGAGAATGGGATCAGGGCGTGGGGTACTATGTATACCCCACGCGACGTTTTAAGACGGTCACCATCTATGCCACCTGGATTCGGGAATTACGCCCCCAGGATCGATCCTTGGGAGCGGTTCTTCCCCATGTTTTGCGCCGCGGAACGGACAAGTGGCCGAACCGTATGGCGATTGAACAGAAATTAGAAGGCCTCTATGGGGCGAGTTTTCGTGCCGAGGTCGGCAAAATCGGAGATAAGCAGCTGCTATCGTTTTATATTACCGTCGTTAACGGCGAGTTTTTGCCTGGGAAACCGGATACGGTACGGGATGCGCTTGATTTTCTCACCGAGGTGCTGCAACACCCGCAGTTGGTCGACGGACTATTTCCTGACGACACCGTAGAGCAAGAAAAAGTGTTGATTACGCGGCAAATTGCTTCGCTCATTAATGACAAGGGACAGTATGCATTGTCACGGTTGGTGGAGTTGGTGGCGGATGGTGAGCCGTTCGGATTGAAGAAACTGGGGACGGTTGATGAGGTGAATGCGGTTAGCGCAAAAGAGTTGGTGGCACTCTTGCATCAAGTGCGTCAAGCGGAGCCCTGCGCGTTCATTATCGTTGGTGATGTGAACCCCGAACAACTCCGAGGCTATGTTGAGCGGTATAGGTCCTCTGAGAGGCCTCAAGCATTGGCCCAAATTGCGCCCTATCGAGGTCACCATCACGGCAATACGGTCATAGAAGAAGCGGATGTTCAACAGGGTAAATTAAATTTCGCTTATCGGACCGGAATGACTGCATCACATCCGGACTTTCCCAGTTTGATGATGTATGCCGGCATCTTAGGCGGCTATTCTCATTCCAAACTTTTTATCAATGTGCGTGAAAAGGCTAGCTTAGCGTACTACGCCTATGCACGTCTTGATCCTGCGTTAGCGCTGATGATTATTGGAGCAGGAATTGAATTTGAAGATTATGAGCCGGCTCGAGCCATCATTGAGGAACAGGTGAACGTCCTGAAAATGGGTCAGATTAGCGAGGATGAGATGGCATTTACGCTGAAAGCCTATCAAAACGAGATTTTGTCTGAGGAGGACAACCCCGGACAGTTAATCGGCCGACAACTTGAACACATCCTAGTCGGTGGCGGGCTGAGCGGGACCGCCCTGATGAAGGGTCTGGAAGCGGTCACGCGGGATGACGTGGTGCGGGTTGCTCAACAGGTGGAGCTCGATACGGTCTATTTCTTGACACGCAAGGAGGGGAAATCGGATGGCCACTGAAACCCTGACATTACCACAAGTGAACGAATCTCTCATTTCCCAGACGCTGCCTTCAGGGCTAGAGGTAATGATTTTACCACGGGCGGGTTTACGGAAGACATATGCCACCTATGCGACGCACTATGGATCCATTGACAGTCATTTTCGTCGTCCTGGTTCCACAGAAATTCTTCATGTTCCCGACGGGATTGCCCATTTTCTCGAACATAAAATGTTTGAAAAGCCCGAAGGCCGCGATGTCTTTGAACGGTTTGCCGAATTAGGCGCATATAGCAACGCGTATACCGAATATACCACCACGACGTTTTTATTTTCCGCAACCAGCGAGGTCATGGGGTGTCTTGAAACATTATTAAACCTGGTGGAGGAACCCTACTTTACCACAGATAATGTGGAGAAAGAAAAGGGCATTATCGAGCAGGAAATCCGCATGTATCTCGACATGCCGGGCGATCGTTTACATTCCAACCTTATGCATGCTCTCTATCAGAAGAATCCTGTGCGACTGGATGTTGCTGGGAGCGTGGAATCGATCCGAAACATTACCCCAGACGACCTCTATACCTGCTATGAGACCTTTTATCATCCCAGTAATATGATGTTGTTTGTGGCTGGGGATGTCGATCCCGCGCGGGTGTTGGATTATGTACAAGAGCAAGAGGCGCGGCGCCAGTTAACACCCAAAAGTGGTATTGATCGCATTTTTCCGGAAGAACCACGCGGGGTATTTCAGAAACAGATTCGGCAGACGATGCCCATTGCGACACCGCTATGGATGATGGGGTATAAGGATGACGTGGTGGGATTAGAAGGTCGGGACCTCTTAAAGCGCGACCTAACAATGGGGCTCATGTGGGGGCTTTTAGTGGGCCCTAGTTCACGAATTTTCAACGACCTATACCTGCGCGGGCTTATTAATGAGCGATTTAGTGCACATTACAGCAGTGCTAAGACCTACGGGATGAGTGCCTTGGGAGGAGAAACACCCGATCCAAAAGCATTGGAACAATTCTTAATCGAGAACCTCCCTCAAGAACCGCTCAGGGAAGTGGACTTAGAGCGCCTTAAGCGCAAGGAACTAGGGGAGTTTGTCGGCCTTTTTGAGAATTTGGAAGATCTGGCCTATATTTTTAATGCCTTTGCG
>NZ_JBYCKN010000159.1:0-6691 GCF_057473405.1 Sulfobacillus sp. TH-112 | reverse complement strand
AGGTCAGCGCAGCAAAGGTGAGCACCAGCGATCCCGAAAGGAAGACCAGCACACCATAGGCGTGATGAGACCATAAGGCCGCCATAATGAGCCACTCACTATACGCGAGGCCCAGCGGAGGAAGGCCAGCGAGTGCCAATAGTCCGAGCGCCCATAAAACGGCTCCCAGTCGGTTCAGATCAGTAAGTCCGGTGATTTTGTCGAGCCGCTTGGTGCCATACCGCACGGAGAGATGGCCCGCGCCATAAAAAAGGCTCGATTTAATCAGGGCGTGGAAGACAAATTGAAGCAACGCCGCCGTGATGGCGGCTCGCGTCCCAATGCCTAACGCAACCGCCATCAGTCCCACTTGTTCGATGGAGGAATAGGCTAAAAGGCGCTTGATATCCTTTTGCACGAAAAGGGCCAGGGAACCCACGACGACCGAGAGCGTGCCGAAGATCGTGAGCAAATGAGGGCCGGATAAAAAGACGCCCGCGGGGGAGGGGACCGATTGAATAAAGCGAGCGATGGTAAAGAGTGAGAGTCCCAACAAGATGCCGGAGAGAAGTCCACTCACAGGGGATGGCGCCTCGGAATGGGCGTCAGGAAGCCAGGTGTGGAATGGGACTAATCCGGCTTTGGTCCCAAACCCACTGACAATAAAGATGGCGGCCAATTGTCGCACGACCGGGGCAATATGGTGATATTGAGCGAAAAGATTCGCATAATTGAGGGTGGCCCAGGCCTCTTTTTGAAAGCGCAGGCTGGCATAGATAAAGACAATGCCGATGAGAGCCAATACCAGACCCACGGAGGCTATGACAATATATTTCCAGGCCGCCTCCAGTGCTCGCCGGTCGCCCATTTCAATGATGAGCGCTCCTGAAGCCAATGTCGAGAACTCGACGGCCAGCCACGATAGCGCCAGGTTTTCGGAGAGTCCAATGACCAAGAGGGCGCACCAAAAGAGACCCCACCAAAGATAGTAACGGTGAGGGAGGGTGCGCGGATGTTCCCCTAGCCACTTTTCGCTATCCCAGGCACTGGTGAGGGCAATGAGATTGGTGATGACGACAAAGATGGCATGCCAGTCTCCTCTCAAAAGACCATGAAAGTTGAGGACGACACCGATGATCAAGTCTAGTGCCACCCAGAGGGTGACCCACCTCGACCAGGCGGTTTTCAGTCGACCCCGTAGGACGACCGCGGTGATACTGAGCCACAGTGGTGCGAGAAGAACGCTATCGTAGAGCATCAAGAATTACCCCCTTAGACGCCGTAGCGCTGTGACATCAGTGGTGTGAAACTGATCATGAATGCGATGGCTGGTCCACACCAAAAGTGTGACCGCGGTGCAGAGGTCTACTAACATCCCCAGTTCCACAAAAGTCGGTAGCGATCCCGCCAAAGACGCTGCCAAGACCACCAAGCCATTTTCGATGCCGACCAAGGCGGCCATTTGCGAGAGCAAGTGACGGCGCGCGACAATCATGACCAACCCCAGATGAATCATCGAGAGGGCATAGAAGAAGAGGAGCGTGTACTCAATCACATGGGTAGGGGCCAACAAGTGAATGACATGAGCCACCGCTAAGACCACCACGACGGCTATGGCATAGGCCCATAGCGGCAAGGGATGGTCTTGTCGCACAGGCGGCGGCCATGCCCGCATCATGCGATAGAGCACGGTCGGAATGAGCACTGCCTTGATCGCCAAGGTGGCCAGTCCGACCAGAATTGACGACCAGCCCATGGGCTCCATCGTCCATACCATAATCGCCAAAAGAATGCCTTCCAGCATTAAAAAGAGAATAGAATAGCGCATGTTGCGTGACCACAAGAGGCCAGCCGCGGTGGCAAAGAGGATAAGGCCAAGGGTATTCATAGGGTGAGCCCTCCCGCGACCAGATAACAGGCCAGCATGCCAATTCCTGCCGCAAGCGCCAAGTATCCGGGAAGATGAAAGTAGCGCATTTTCGCAAAGCGACTTTCTACCCACGCCAAAAGAATTCCGGTGGCCAACAGTTCAGCAATTAATAGTCCGAGGTTAAGCCATGGGGAGACCCAATGAGGGCCGAAAATAATCCATCCAAGGGCGATCATCACCGTGACTTTAAGCGCCATCGCCCATTGCGACATCGCCAAGAGCCGCCCGTTACTCTCTAATAGGGTGGCCTCGTGAATCATCGTCAATTCCAAATGGGTGTCGGGATTGTCCGCCGGAAGCCGACCTAACTCGGCGGTGAGAACGAACGCATAACTAATCATGGCCAAGGTCCAGGGAATGATGTGGATCGGTCCAGTGGGAGACAACCCATAAAGCGGTGTGATGGTGGTATGACCGGTGAGGTAAAAGAGCACCCCCATGGCGGCGATGAGCCCAGGTTCGACACCGCTGCCTAAGGTCATTGTGCGACTGGCGCCCAGTCCCCCAAAGGTCCCTGCCGTATCCAGCCCCGCCAATCCCACCCAAAACCGTTCTAAGGCGAGTAAGAAAAAGATATCGAGCAGATTATGCGGCCAGGGGGAGGCGGGTCCCATCGTGGGTAGAAGAATCAGAACGGTGACTAAGGCTGCCATGCTGACACTCGGCGAAAGGCGAAAGACCCAGGAACTAAACGCTGGAGCGGTGGTCTCTTTTCTCCAGTTTTTGGCGATGGTCCAATAGGTTTGGGTTAGTCCCGGACCGCGTCGCCCTTGCATGCGCGCTTTGACTGTTTGCATGATGCCCCATAGTAACGGCGAGAGGAAAAAAAGCAGGACCACCGCTATTATTTGTATAAGCCACCGCATGATCATGGTCGAACCCCTTTCATTAGTGTAAGAGCGCCAGCATAAGACCGACCGTGCCTAAGAGATACGCGAGATAGAGGCGCACCGGACCCGCTTGCAGTTTGGTGCTCGCATGCGAGATGCGCCAGACAGATTGATAGAGGGGGCGATAGATATAGCGCTCCCAGATCGGTCGAGTTCCACCGCGATAGGTGAGATGATCGGGAAACTGCGGTGCGTGAGGACCCTCGCGGACTAACTCACGGTGGGGACGATAAATGACTGCAAATGTGGTGCGAATCGCTTTGGTAAAGGAGGTCGCTGTGAACTGCATGGAGGCGTCGGCGACGCGGCCGGAGGCCCAGCGCGCGCCAGAAGGAATGGCCCACGCACGACTCACAATCGCTAAAACCCCGGTACCGCCGATGACCAAAAGTGCCAAAAATCCCACCCTTGGGGCGAGAAGAAATTGCCGTAGGGGGTCGGCTGATACGAGTCCTGGGACTGTTATGAGAGTCACGCCGTGGAGAAGAATCTCGGGAGCCACTCCGAGCAATAGGGCAATGCCCCCCAATCCCAAAATGGCTGCCGTCATGCTGCGGGGAATCGGATGACTCGAGACTGGTTGACGCGGTTCGCCCAGGAAAATGACCCCCGTGGCTTTCACAAAAGCCACCGCGGCCAGTGCCCCGGTGAGTCCTAAGATAGCGGCGAGTCCTAATCCGTACACCGCGTAGGCTCCCGACAGATGGCTTGCAAGCGCCAACAAGCCGCGTAGGGTTAGAAATTCACTCACAAAACCATTGAATGGCGGAAGTGCACTCATCGCCATCGATCCCGCAATGAATCCCAGTCCAATGCCGGGCAGCGTACGGATGAGTCCCCCTAATTGGTTCGCGTCTAAGGTGTCGGTGTGTTGTTCAACGGCACCGGCCGCTAAGAAAAGTTGGCTTTTGACCACAGCATGGTTCAAACTGTGGAACAACGCAGCGGCGAGGCCCAACACGGTGAGGAGGGGATCGTGCCAGTCGATCCCTGCCGCCATCACTCCGATCCCGAGCAAAATGATCCCCACGTTTTCAATACTGGAATAGGCCAGTAACCGCTTGAGGTCTTTTTCCATGAGCGCGTAGAGGATGCCAAGAAGACTGGTGAACGCACCGACCGCGAGAATGACAAGCGGCCACCATTTAGCGGACGGGCCGAAGTCTATTAAGAGAAATTGCAGTATGCCAAATATCCCGAGTTTAATCATAACGCCGGACATGAGACTAGACACCGGGGCCGGTGCGACGGGATGCGCACGAGGGAGCCAAATGTGAAAGGGCACTACCCCGCTCTTCATGGCAAAGCCTAATCCGAGTAAGGCCCCTGCCGCATCCTTCACCCCAGGGGACAGATGCCGGGCATCTCGGGCCCAGAGCGAAAAGTTCATTGTACCTAAGTGACTGGCCACCAGCAGCATGCCCCCTAAAATGAGCATGGCACTGAGTTGCGACATAATGAGGTAGATATACCCCGATGACAGCACAGCGGGCTTTTGATGATGGGTGAGCACCAGGAAGAACGAGGTGATGGTCATGCCCTCCCAGACCGTCATAAAGACCCAGACATTATTCGACAAAATGACCAGTAGCATGCTCAGCAGAAACAGGGGAAGCCAATAGCGTCCGGAGCGATGGTGGTCGTGGTAACCGACCCGATACCACGACACCATGCTGGACACGATGCCCAAGATGAGAAGGAACCAGGCGCGCAGCGGGCTGACCGCGAGATAGGTGACCCTGGGCGTAAGAAGTCCCGGATGAATGAGAAAGAGAACGCCATCAAGGAGAATTCCGAGGCTAAACGCAAACGTCGCTCGATATGACCATCTTAGTGATGGCGCACTGAAAAACGCGATCAACCCGAGCACCAGTAGTCCCCAAATCATGTGTGTAAACTCCTTTGCTGTCCGATGTACGTGAGTCATGAGGGCCTACGAGTGGTCATCTAAGAGCGACGACATTTGCGCGACTTGATGTTCAAAAATTTGACGAGCGATGCTGAGCAATTCAAAAATGAGTGGATCGTGAACGGTATAAAACACACTGGTGCCATTCTTGCGCGCTATCACTAACTGGCGGGCGCGCATCAATGATAGTTGCTGAGACACCGAGGAGGCTTCGACGCCGAGAGCCGCTTGCAGCTCTGACACCGTTTTTTCTCCCGTTTCGAGTAACTCAAGAATTCTAAGTCGAATAGGGTGGCCCATTGCTTTAAACAATTCGGCCTTAAATTCGTGTAGTGCAGCCATGGTTGTCCTCCCGTAAAGATCACAATATGCATATATTAGTTTATTTGAATATAATAAATCAAGAGAGAAGTGGAGACAAAGGATTAATCTGGCATGGAATGGGATCAACGGCGATATGCCCGTCGCGGGGAGAGCCCACTTAGACATCAGTCAACGACGAAATTTTGTCATCACTCTGACTCACGTTCCTGTCATCAGATCCGCCTACGTAACGTGCAAAATGTCCAAGCAAAATCAGCCCGAAGCGCTGGAGTTTGCTGATTGACGTATTCAGAACTCCTGCTGTCTAGCCCCTCAGCGAATGCTGAGGGGGAGGCTTGGAGGATTCTCCGCTGGCCGTTTTTCCGGGAAAAGGGAACGGGATCAGTGCCTCGTCATGGTCGGCCATATATAGGCGTCAATCGGATCGTCCTCAGGTAGTCCCGCGGTCCCGGGTGAAGGTGCGCTCCGCACGTGAAGACCCATACCCAGTGCCGGGTGCCCACACGGTCTGTTGCTTCTAGTTCGACGAGTTTGGCAGCTACTCCCCTGAAAGTGTCGGGAAGAGCTTTTCTTCCAGTTCGTGAAGACTCGGGAGTGCAGGCAAATCCTCTACCGTACGGTTAGAGGTTCTGACATTCCGTACACTTCGCACGGATGTCACGGGGTCTGACCACTGCACCTTCGCTTCTTATCCCGTCATTAGATCAAGACCACGCGGGTGAGTCCCATAACCCGAGTACAGCAGTTGAAGCCCATCCCGTCAGGCATAGACGATTGTAATGAGGATTTCTCATCGACGGAGGGGTAGAACAATATAATTTTTCACAATGAACTTCCGATACCGTTCGGATAGACTTAGCCAGGTTCGATAATCACTATGCACATGATCCACCTGTTGCCACCTTCTTGGTTCATCGCGCCACCGCTTCTTAGGGCCGTTGGCCGGTCGTCCCCCTACGGAGATTTCGAAGGGTCATCCACGGGCGGACGCTCCCCAAGCGAGTCACCGAGCGCTTCCGTGATGAAACGTGACCGGGCGAGGAGTCCCTCACCGAACTTCCAGGACTCGCTGTAAAGCTCGTCTCGGCCACAGTTTTGAGATTGATCTCTGCATTGACGTCGCGGTCATGGTGCGTCTGACAGTGTGGGCAGGCCATGCCCGCACACGTAACGACTTTTCCGGCATTTTGTATCCACCCGTCGAACAGGTTTTGCTGCTCGGACGCCAGCGGTTTACCACGCCCACCGTCTTACGACGTTGGGCAGCCTGGTATTCTAACTGGCGGCGAAATTCCCCCAAGTCCATATCGGCTACGGCCCGGGCCAGCCGATGATTTTTCATCATCTCGGCGAGGTTCAGGTCTTCGATGGCGATCACGTCATACCGGTCGATGAGCATCGTCGTCAAAGAAGACGAGCGAGTCAACGTGAGGACGGCACAAAGGGGCAAGACTGAACTGAACCGGGGTTTCTGATGCCTGCGCATTTGCATAGTCTCGTGCCAAATCGTATAGTGTAAGGAGAAGCCGCCCCTGTTGCGAGCAGGAGCGGCGGGCGAGGACTATCGGCGTTTCTGCCGAATCAGCCATACGAGATAGACGATCACGCCGCTCGACACGGTCAGACGAATCTCGATATGCATTCCCACACCCCCTTTCT
>NZ_JBYCKN010000158.1:0-3115 GCF_057473405.1 Sulfobacillus sp. TH-112 | reverse complement strand
ATCGATATGGCGTCGCGGTCGATTCACCCTATGAGGTATTCTGTAATCCCGCACCCTTCAGTCTCGTCTATACCTCCCGATACTTTCAACCCGACGGAGAGGACTTTGACGCCTCCTATCAGTTTGTCGGACCGTCAATAAGCCGGCGTTCGCATTCCGACACCTTGGATGATGCTCAAATCGACCCAAATAATCTGATCTATATCTCACTTGGGACCGTCTTTAATCAGGCGTTGGACTTTTATAAGACCTGTTTTAGGGCTCTGGGTAATACCCGCTATACGGTGATTCTGTCGGTCGGACGAAGAGTGTCCTTGGAGGATTTAGGCACCGTACCGCCAAACTTTATCGTGCGACATCATGTGCCCCAGCTAGAGGTATTGCAACGAGCCAAGCTCTTTATTACCCATGGCGGAATGAACAGTACCAGTGAAGCCCTCTATTATGGCGTCCCGCTAATTGTCGTGCCGCAAAATGCGGATCAACCGTTGATAGCGCGACGGGTCGTGGAGTTGGGAGCAGGAATCCAATTGGACTCTCACACAATCACAGCAGAAGAACTGCAGAGTAGCGTCGAAAAAGTGATGGGTGATGCGGCCATCAAAGACGCCTGCGTGAAGATTGGGAACTCGTTCCGCGAAGCGGGAGGCCCAAAGAAAGGCGTCGAAGCGATTTTTTCTTACACTCGGAGTCGGGGAGTGGTGCGGTAGCGCTAGGCTGGACCATTCATCACATCCACCTTCGAAATGCCACAGGGAGAGGCGTTTGGAGTGCTGGCGCACTCCGGGCCTTCCTTCAGGGAACGCCGCTAGAATCTTATATATAGCACTTCTCCTTAAATCGTTTTCCATCGCCATACGATATGAGAGCAAATTCCCTTGGGCCATCTGACCCCTCCTATCTACACCGGAGAACAATCAAGAGTTACCATACGACAAATGACGGATAGAACAGTACGACCTTTACCGTATTGTAGAGATGGTGCGTAATGCCTATGGTATTAAAGTAGCCAATAAATGACGGAATATTTGGTTTTAACAGTGTAGAAAAAAAACAGACACTCCGTCGTATGGTAATGGTCTAACCTTAATCTGTTCTTAATCGGAGTCACACAAACTCATAACCAAGGCTACGTACAATCGATACATCGCCCACGCCACTCCCAGCACCAACCGTCCAGTGGTCGTTGCGTGACATAGCGGCGGTTTTGGACACAGAGTACACTACAGAAGCTTTATGAGGAGGATGGCATTGAACCTCATCCCAACGTCCGAGACACTCTCGATCACGGTGACTCCGGACATGACGCACCAAATCGTGGAAGTACCATTTAGACTTCCTGAAAAAGTTGTTCACCTTCACGTATCCCTTACCAAGTCCGTTTCATCATCGGTTATTGATCTGGGCCTCAAGTCGCCTGAGTGCGTCTGGGGATGGAGCGGCGGGATGCGTAGCGAGTTTACCATTGGATTGAATAATGCCACTCCAGGATATCAGATGGGGCCTCTTGAGAAAGGGGAATGGGCGATATTGTTGGGCCTCTATCGTTTACCCACAGATCCGGTCACGCTGTCGATCGAAATTGAAAGAAGCCAGTATACTCCCCAATGGATCAAAGGGGATTTGCACCTTCATTCCACGCACAGTGATGGGGTATGGTCTCTGGAAGAGCTTTCTCGTGAAGCGGAAGACCAGGGACTGGACTATATCGCGTTAACCGATCACAACACCACCAGCCAAAATCAGGGACTACACCTGGCAACGCACCTCATCCTGGTACCAGGCATGGAATGGACCACCTATCAAGGGCATGCCAATGTGTGGGGAATTTCTGATCCGTGGCCTGACTGGCGCGTAGCAAGCGATGCCGAGATTGAGGCGAAGCGCAAGGATGTCACGGCTCGCGGCGGTGTGGTGTCGATCAATCATCCATTTGATGACTTTGACCCTGGTATTCATTGGGCGTGGTCTAAAGAGGGGTTTGCGGCCATTGAAATCTGGAATGGGCCCTGGCGTCCCGGCAATCAGGCGGCACTTAATTGGTGGCAGCAGCAACTGGAGCGTGGTGAGCATATTGTGGCGGTCGGCGGAAGCGATACGCACGGACCGAACGATGTTGGCGTCCATGTCGGCCATCCTACGACCTGGGTCTGGAGTGAGGATCGCACCTCGGAATCCATCGTGGAGGGTATTCGGCGGGGTTACGTCTTCATCACTGAGAGTCCTGACGGGCCCTCTCTGACCCAAGGACCGATCACCACGCCGTGTCACCCCGGCGATGTTATTCCCATTCGTGTGACAGGACTGGCGACGGATGATCGCATTCGTCTGGTCGGCGACCAAGGGATGCTCTACGAATCTCAGGTCCAAGAGAGGACTTGGGAGCATGAGTGGCGCATCCAGTCAGAGAAATTTCTCCGCCTTGAGGTGCATCGATATCATCAAGAGTGGGACTTTTGGATGCCGGTCCTGCTAACGAATCCGCTCTATCGTCAACCCATAGACAGCGACTAAGTGGACTATGCGCTGTCGCGATGGGTAGCCGCAATCATTATGATGGCACGAGGTGAATTATGGAAAGTGCTGTGATGGACTCGGGTTCCTCGGCAAGCAAATTTTCCTATCAGTCATCGGCAATCTTGGGGCTCGGCATGTTTGCAGTGGCGCTGGCCTCAGGGATTTTCAATAGCTACGTCCCGCTCTTTATTCGTCACTATATTCCGTCTATCGCTCTCATCGGTCTTATTGCCTCTTTTCGTACGTTTATGGGCGTGTTGCTGAACCTGTACTTTTCGTCCCGGTCCGATCGCACCCGCAGTCGCTTTGGCCGCCGCATGCCCTACCTCTTGATTGGGATGCCGATCACGGGGCTCCTATTCATCATGTTTCCCTGGGAAATTGGCGGAGCGTTTCTCATCACCATCGACATTATCTATGCCTTTGCGTCCAATATCTTTTATGCACCCATGGATGCCTTGATGCCCGACGTGACTCCGCCACGCCATCGCAGTCAAGCATACGGCATCATTAATGCCATGGGGGGTGGAGCTGCGCTCTTAGCGTTTTTCGTCGGACCCGCTCTTTTTCACATTAGTCGGCAATTGCCGGTTTTGAT
>NZ_JBYCKN010000157.1:0-8699 GCF_057473405.1 Sulfobacillus sp. TH-112 | reverse complement strand
CATTCTACCAGGGCCACTTGGTGATCACTCCGCCCAGTTTCTGTTAGGTATCGCAAGGTTTCCTGATCTACCGGGAAATAGCCCATGGTGGCACCGTATTCTGGAGCCATATTGCCGACGGTGGCGCGATCCGCCAAACTCATGGAATCTAGTCCAGGTCCAAAAAACTCCACAAATTTCCCGACTACGCCCTGTTGTCGCAAGAGTTCCGTCACGGTTAAGGCTAGGTCAGTTGCTGTGGCCCCTTCGGGTAATTTTCCGATGAGACGAAATCCCACCACCTCAGGGGTCACAAAGTAGAGTGGTTGCCCCAGCATATTGGCCTCGGCCTCAATGCCACCGACTCCCCAACCCAGCACTCCCAGGCCGTTCACCATCGTGGTATGAGAGTCGGTGCCAACTACCGAATCAGGGAAGATGACAGTGTCTCCGTCTAGCGTCTTTTGTTGAACCACCGACGCCAAGTACTCCAGGTTGACTTGATGGACAATGCCGGTCGCTGGGGGGACCACACGGAAGTTATCAAAGGACTTTTGCGCCCAATTCAAGAAGCGATATCGCTCTTGATTGCGCTCAAATTCTCGATCCATATTAAAATCCAATGCTTCCACCCGACCGAACTGGTCTACTTGCACGGAATGGTCGATGACCAGATCGACTGGTACCAGCGGGTTGATTTTCTCGGCGTTGCGGTGGTGGCGATCCATCACCGAGCGTAAGGCTGCTAAATCCACCACGGCGGGAACGCCAGTAAAGTCTTGCAATACCACGCGGGCAGGTTTAAAGGGGATTTCACGGTCAGGAGGGCTTTCTGGAGACCACTTGGCTAAACTTATTACATCGTCGGGGCGAATTTGATAGTCATCCAGTTGCCGTAACACCGACTCCAGAAGAATTTTAATGGAAAACGGCAGTCGGTCAATATTGATTTCGGGAATCTCATTAAGTGCTGACAAACGATAGTAGGTGACTTGTTGGCCGTCCACCTCAGCAGTGGCACGGGCTTTGAAAGGGTCTTGGTTGACATGCGTCACATTTTTCACCTCACGATAAAATTCACCACATTTTCGAACTCCATTGTACCTTAGTCTGCGAGGGTGAACCGCTCAAGTTTCTCAACTGCGACATGCTATAATTTCAATTGACTTCGTTGACGAGGGAGATTTTTATGACGAACCATGAGCAGGACATGATACATCGCGGACGGACCTTTGCGATTATTTCTCACCCTGATGCCGGGAAGACTACATTAACCGAAAAGCTACTCTTGTATGGGGGAGCGATTCGAGAGGCGGGGGCGGTAAAGGCTCGACGCGCTCAGCAGCATGCTCGATCTGATTGGATGGAGATCGAACGACAGCGTGGTATTTCCGTGACGTCTACGGTGTTGCAATTTAGCTATGCCGGATATCGAGTGAACCTTCTCGACACCCCAGGACACCAAGATTTTAGCGAAGACACCTATCGCACGCTTCTCGCCGCGGATAGTGTGGTGATGGTACTGGATGCCGCACGAGGGGTCGAAGAACAGACGGTCAAGCTCTATCAGGTCGTAAAGAAGCGACAAATTCCGGTCTTTACGTTTGTGAATAAACTGGATCGGGAGTCCCGAGAACCATGGGACATTATGGAAGAGGTAGAGCGGATTCTGGGCATCTCGACCTATGCCATGAATTGGCCCGTGGGGATGGGCGCGGACTTTCAGGGGTTGTATGACCGTGAGAACCAGATTTTTGAGAAGTTCAATCGTAGCAATCGAATTTTTGAGCGTGTGTCGCTCGACGAGGCAGGTTTGGATGCTCATGATCGCAATACCCTGCGGGACTCTTTGGAATTGCTGGAAGGAGCGGGGGAGGCTTTAGATCTCGAAGGTGTTTCCCGTGGAGCCTTAAGTCCGGTGTATTTTGGGAGCGCCATGGCCAATTTTGGCGTTGAGACCTTTCTTCGAGGGTTTCTCCACATGGCTCCAGGGCCGGGACCACGAGAGACCACTGATGGCTGGGTTGAGCCCAGCGCGGAGTTTTTCTCAGGGTTTATTTTTAAGATTCAAGCCAATATGAATCCTGCTCATCGCGATCGGGTTGCTTTTATGCGGATCTGTTCGGGCCGGTTTGAGCGTAATATGGCGGTCACCCATAGTCGAACGGGTCGCACCATTCGGTTAGCACAACCGCAGCAGTTCATGGCTCAGGACCGCTCCATCGTGGATGAGGCGTGGCCAGGAGATGTCATTGGAATTCATGATACCGGGCTACTCTATATTGGAGACACGTTGTCTGAAGCTCCGAGGGTCAAATTTGTAGGATTCCCGCGCTTTTCACCGGAGCACTTTGCAGAGGTGGAATTGAAATATACCTTAAAGCACAAGCAATACCAGCGAGGCCTGGACGAACTGGTGCAAGAGGGACTCTTGCAGAGATTTCGTCCAGATGATTTGGGACCCCAGGTCTATTTGGGGGTTGTCGGGCCGCTGCAGTTTGAAGTGCTGCAATACCGTTTACAACACGAATATGGTGTAGAGGTATCGCTGCGCACGATGGGATACACCATGGCACGGTGGGTGATTGAGGGTCCAGAAGAATTTGAGTTTGGGCGATTTGATCGGGTCAAACTGGTATTAGATGACGATGGTCAGCGGGTCCTCTTATTGGAGGATAGGCGCACTTTTGACCGATTGATGGAGCGTTATCCCGTGCTTCGGGTGGTGGAGAGTTCTCCAGTGCGGCATCAGGATGAGACGGTGCCGTCATGACTAAAGACACGCCGGGCGTCATTGCACCACCGCCCTTGTTGTGGCTTGGTGCTGCAGTTGGGAGCCTTCTCAGTCAATATTTGTTCTCGTGGCGCCTGGGTTTTTCCGGGATTCGAGTCATCGGTTTTGCCTTGGTCTTGATAGGCGCCCTTATCGCCTTGCTCGCGGTGAGAAGCATGCAGCGGGCAAAAACCCCGGTTGACCCGAACCAGAGTCCGACTGCGCTGGTGACCTCTGGTCCCTATCGGATCTCGCGAAATCCCATCTACTTGGCGCTCTTGCTTTGGCTAATGGCATTAGCGGGCATTCGGGAAACAGTCTGGCCGATAATATGGGCTGTTCCCTTGGCTCTTATCATCCACTATGGGGTCATTCTGCGCGAAGAGCGCTTTCTCACCGCACACTTTCCGGAGGACTACCTGCCCTATCAAAAATCGACCCGGCGCTGGCTCTGATTTTTTCTCACGGTATGGTAGCATGAGGAGGTAACAAAAAGTTCGCGCACAAGTTAAGGCGAATTAGAGGAGGTAAGGCATGAAGTATCGACGCTTAGGACGTTCCGGGATACAGGTTTCAGAAATCGCTTTAGGTAGCTGGCTTACATATGGTACCGCCACTGAAAAGGACACGGCGGTGGCGTGTATTCGTGAGGCTTACGACCAGGGAATCAACCATTTTGATTGTGCGAATGTCTATGGGAGTCGACCCCATGCGGCCGAAGAATTCTTATCTGAAGCGCTTTCCTCGTATCGTCGCAGTGATTATGTGTTAACAACCAAAGCTTTTTGGCCTATTAGCGATAAAGTGAACCAGGGGGGCCTGTCTCGAAAGCACATTTTCGATCAGGTTGACGAGAGTTTACGCGCATTGAAGACCGACTATGTCGATATCTTCTATTGCCATAGAGCGGATCCCAACACCGAGGTCGAAGAGACGCTACGGGCAATTGACGATTTGGTGCGTCAAGGAAAAATTCTCTATGGTGGCATAAGTGAATGGCAACCTAACCAAATAGCTGATGCCTTGACGGTGCAGGAGCGGCTGCAGTTGAATCCCCTAAGGGCAAGTCAGCCAGTGTATAACCTACTTAATCGCTATATCGAACCCGGGGTTTTACCGGTGTGCGAACAGGGGGGCATTGGGTTAGTAGTATTTTCTCCGCTGGCACAAGGGGTTTTGACGGGTAAGTATCGTAAGGGACAGTCTTTGCCGGAAGGTTCGCGGGCGAGCAATTCGAGCGTCAACTGGTCCATGCAGCGGGCGCTGACGGATGACACCTATGAGAAGGTGGAACAACTTATTGGTGTGGCCGAAGACCTCAATATTTCGCTCGGTCAATTGGCACTGGCATGGGTATTACGGCAACCGGCGATTGCTAGTGCGCTAATCGGCGCTTCCCGGCCGGAACAGATTCAAGAGAATGTGAAGGCCGTGGATGTGAAGTTGAGTCAAGAGACCTTGGATCGAATTGAGACCATTTTGTCATAAGAGTGTTTGCCCCTGCTTATCCATAAAGGGGGGCGAGAATGTGAAACAAGTGAAATTTCGGATCCGGTGGCCGGGAATATCGTCGCCGGATCCGCTCTTTTTGCGCTATATTGGTCGGATCCCGACCTGGCGGATGGTCGTAGCCACCATCGTGGGTGGCGCGATGGTACTGGTGATAGGGAGTGTCGCGCATTCTAGTGCCATTGGGTATGGGTATGGAGCGTTACTTTTTATTGTCATAAGCTGGCCATTAATCAGGGGGGTATGGCGATCGTTGCAGTGGACTGACGCAACCGTGTGGCAGTCGATATTGTTGGTGATTGCTTCTCTTGCGATGGGAAGTTTGGGCGATCGCGTTCTTGGGTTTAATCCTCAATCAGCCAAGATTCATCAAATCAGCTGGCCACAAGGGCAACATCTCTTGTGGCAATTTCCCTTGGTATTGCCCGTTGAGAACCTCATCCTTCTCGGGGGCCTCATTGCGGTGTGGCAAATTGTGAGACCGCGGAATTGGTTCGAGCGTCTCATGGTGGCATTGGTAGCGGCATTTGTGTTTGGCTTGTGGCACGTTCCCGCATGGGGAGGATGGACCATGCTGGTGATTGGGATGACGGTGCTACCCTGGGTGTTGTATCTCATGGCAACGGGCGATATGTTAGTCCCGATCTTGGCGCATATTGTCATGGATACTCTAGCCGTGGGAAGTACCGTCTCTCCGACGGGCTCGTGGGTCCATCACTTGATAGACCCGCTCATCTTGCTGTTGTTGCTGGGGTTGGGGCTCTTGTGGTCACTGTATCGGGAATGGACCGAGCGACGTTATCATAGGCAGCCATGAAGAAAGAAATTATCGTATGATAGAAAAAAGGGGGATGACCCATGAGGTGGCCGATTTCAGCCAAGGGGATTTTAGGGCGCGATGGGCATGTGCTAGTGATGAAAAATGATCGTGACGAATGGGAACTCCCAGGCGGGCATGTCGAACCAAAGGAATCCCCAGAGGATGCGGTCATTCGCGAGTTTTTCGAGGAAACTGGGCTCACGTGTGCGATTGCGGGCATGATTTCGGCAGACTTCTACCAACCGCTAGAGGACGAAAGCGTGTGCCTCCTGTTCTATGCGGTGCGAGAGTCGGAACCGAAAAGATCTATTCGCATCTCAGAGGAGCACCAAGGGGTACTGTGGGCTCCGGTACACCAACTGCCGGGCAATCTTCCGGGCGTCTATCAGCACGCCATTCGTATGGCATGGAACCGGACCGACCTTGAGGGCCTCTATCGGCATGGTGATATGGCGCAGCGCCTGAGGCGGTTAACCACAACCAGCACTGTCGAACCGGTGATCGGAATTGAGTGACAGCATGAGGACCATTTTGCACCTTGCCCGGGCCTATGGTGACGGCACGCTGTCGCCGATGGAGTATCTCGAGGCGCGTCTGCAGGCCCTAGACTTCTGGCAGGAGAGAACACATCTTTTTGTGTCCGTGGACCGGCAAGCCGCTCGTCGCGAAGCTGAAGAGTCCGAACGCCGGTATCGCAGCCGTGTCACGCGCGGCCCATTAGATGGCATTTTAGTGGGATTGAAAGATCTCATTGATCTGGCGTTCGTGCCCACCACGGCAGGGTCGGAGGTGAGGAAACATCATGTGGCGAGTCAAGATGCTGATGTGACGCAAACGCTACGGCACAACGGAGCGAATATGGCTCTGGGCAAGCTGAATTTGCACGAATTTGCGTACGGCCCGACTAGCGTGCACTCTCACTTCGGACCGGTCGTGAATCCTTATCAACCCGGATATATGGCTGGCGGGTCGAGTGGAGGCTCAGCTGTGGGGGTGGCAGTCGGGCTTTTTTCTGCGACATTAGGGACCGATACCGGTGGTTCGATTCGCATTCCTGCGGCGCTCTCGGGAGTGTCGGGATATAAGCCAACGTACGGACGCCTTTCGCGGAGGGGAATCGTTCCCTTATCATGGTCATTGGACCATGTTGGCCCTCTGGCACGAAGCGTGGAGGACTTAGCGATGATGTGGCGCGTGCTAAGCGGGGAGACTCCCTCTTTTCCGCCATCTCGTCGTTTACGCGTCTACTGGCCGTCTGGAGACGAAGTGCGGTGCTACGATGAGAGTTTGGACAACTATATTAGTGGGGCCGTTGACAACATCCTGGTGTCCGTGGACGCTGAAGTGACGCGCGGGCCTTTGATGGAACTGGAGAGCATCTGGTCGGCGCAATCCATCATTATTGCATCAGAAGCACTCAGTTACCATTGGGAGTCCTTGCAACACGCGCGAGACCAATACCAAGCTGACGTACGAGAGCGACTAGAGCGAGCCCGAAGCTATTCGGCACTCGAATATATTCAAGCATTGCGGTATCGTCAACAAATAGCGAAGGCCTATGACCATTGGATGCAGTCGTATGACCTAATCATTATGCCGACAGTCCCTATCTTGGCGCCACGGCTTGACACCCTCAATGTGTCTACGCCCGCAGGCGAGTTGCAGGACGTGCGGGCTGCCCTAACGCGCTTCACTTCGCCGTTCAATTTTCTGGGATTGCCGGCACTATCGATGCCCTGGGGCCTTCTGCACGGACTTCCCGTTGGTCTCCAGTGCATCGCGCCGCGAGGACGGGATCAAGCCCTTCTGGCCCTTTGTCAGCGCATCCAGGAGGCGCATCCCCAATCCCTCACCGTTCCAGACGGCGCCATGGTATAAAGTCAAGCGAGCCATGTGATGCTAGGCGTATGCTACGTCTACCGAGGTTGCCATGGGATGTGTTGGACAAGTGGGGGTTAAGTCTGCAGGTGGTGAAGACGGCGATTGCTGCTGGCCTTTCTTGGGGACTGGCCGTTTGGCTTTTTCACAGTCCTAAGCCATATTTTGCCCCCTTGGCCGCGATTTTGTGCGTACAAGCGACCATCGCGGAAGCGATTTCGCGGGGTCTACAACGCATTTTCGGGGTGATGGGCGGCATCGTCTTGGCGATGATTTTCACTCACGTTGTTGGGCTACATGCCTGGTCACTGGCCCTTTTAGTGCTGGTGGCAATGGCATCAGCGACGCGACTTCATTTAGGAGCGCAAGGGATTCCGCAAGTGGCGATAAGTGCGCTTCTGGTCTTGGCGATAGGGTCAGAGGTGAAGGGATATGCGTGGTATCGTGCTCTAGATACCGGGTTGGGGGCGGCGGTGGCCATTCTAGTAGCGGCCGCCATTTGGCCACCGAATCTGACCCCAGACGCACGCGAAGCCCTGCGCCTTTTGGCCATTGGACTCGCCGAAGTGGTGGACGGTATTCAACGCGACTTGGCGGATGGACTCGACCCGGCCGAGGCGAATCGTCATCTTACTCGGGCTCGCGGCATTGATAGTGCGTTGCATCGAGCACGAACGGCATTGGACCGCGCCAAGATGAGTCTCAGATGGAATCCCTGGCACCGGCATGAACGCGGACGACTGACGCAATTGGCGCAAGCCATTGAGGTGCTTGACCACTCAGTGAGTCAGGTGCGTGGGATAGCTCGAACCTTGTTTGTGACCTTGGAGCGGGATGTGAGTCGACCCTCAGGAACCTTGCCGGTAGAGATGGCTCGACGACTCGGCCGCATCTTGTCGCTGATGGGAGAAGCACTCAAAAGCTATGCCTACTTGATTCATCAAGGTGATGAAGTCGCCGCGGTACGATTGGAAAATCTACTTGACCAAGCGCGTGTGGAGCGCAATCAGCTAATCGCCGAAGCGGGCCGACTGGTCTCAGTGGACCCGGCCCGCTTCATTGATGTGGCGGCAGTGCTTGTCGATCTCGACAAGATGCGCGAGGATTTAACGATCAGCGCTCGCCTTATCATCCCGATCGTGGTGATAGCGCGTTAGAGCGAGAGGTACTCTTATGCTAGTGCGCGGTGTGAAATCGTTTCTGCGATTCTTCGAGCACCTGCAGCGCGTCTTCTTCACCCTTCCATCCGCCAATGGTGGTGTCTTTATGTTCGAGTTGCTTATAGGTTTGAAAGAAATGAGGAATTTCCTTCAACGCATGGGGATTCACGTCATCGAGAGATTGAACATGATCAAATCGGGGGTCATCGGCCAACACTGCCAGCAGTTTGGTGTCCACCCCTTTGTCATCCGACATTTCCAGCATACCGATCAGGCGCGCGCTAACCACACAGCCTGGGAAGGTGGGAAAGGTAGCTAAGACGAGCACATCGATGGGATCACCATCTTCGCCCAGTGTATTCGGAACAAAGCCATATTCCGCCTGATAATGCATCGGTGAGAATAGCACACGGTCAAGGCGCACTTGGCCCGTTTCATGGTCTACTTCATAATTGTTTTGACTACCTTGAGGGATTTCTATGATCACATCAATATTCAACACGATGCCTCCTCATTTGCGTACTAAAAAAGAACGCCACCCTGTGTCGCCCTGATCATAATGTCAATGTAGGCGATTCAT
>NZ_JBYCKN010000156.1:0-8625 GCF_057473405.1 Sulfobacillus sp. TH-112 | reverse complement strand
GGAATTAGTGCGCTGTAGGCGGGGTAAAAGATGGAGTCACACGCAGCCATAATCAAGGCAAAACATGCAAATTCCACAAAGATGAATCCAAGACGTCTAAACGACAGGATTACCAACATGAGCATCCGAACGGTGTCAGCAATGACCATGATGTTCGCTCGGTTGTTACGATCGAGCCATGGACCAAGGAGCGGCGCAATAACAACGGTTGGAAGGGTTCACAGTAGAGCAATGAGCGCAACTGGAGCTAAAGAATGGGGTCTTAACAAGTGTCTCCCACGCGAGAGCGGTGATGTACAACATTTTTCCCAGCGTAGACAACATCTGGCCTGTCCAGATGACCAAAAAATGACGGTTGCACAAAGCGTTCATTGTATGCTCCTTTGTCAATCCCGGTTAATTGCCTGCCCACGTTCGGCACGATGAATCCTCAAATCCACTATCCGCTTGTCACGTCTTAGTGCAGACGAATTGACGTTGTCCCATTTGTCCACTATAGGCGTCGTCGTTATAGTTGAAGTACGTGCGCTCGATTCTGAAACCAGTTTCATTCAACAGGAAGGTCATTTCGCTATCGCTAATGTAACCCGTACACAATATATGCATGTGACGTTCCACCGCGGCCTTGCCTACCACATCTTCTATTACGCTGATCTGTCGAAGGTTGAGGGGATCCCATGAGTCGGTCCGATACCGGCAAACAATATTCCCATCGCGATCCTCGAAGGATCTCACAAAATGATAACCTTCGGAGATCATCGGGAAGAGGAGGCTATCGATAATAAGAGTCCCTCCGGTCTTTATCCACTCGCTTAAATTCCGTAGTACGGCACGACGTTCGGCGAGGTCGTGGAAATAATTGAATACGTTGTACGGCAGAATAATGGAATCGAATAGCGGGCCAGTCCAGCAAAAGTCCGGCAGCGCCCCCCGGATGAAACGGATCTGGCCTATATGTTGTGCATAGTCGGAGATCAAGGCCTTGTTGGCGATTGCGATCATGGACTCCGCGGGTTCTATACCCACGTACCGCACCCCGGATTCTGCTAGAGGCCATGCGAGGCGGCCGGCACCAGAACCGACTTCGAGGACTATATCTCCGGATTTTACATGACGTACCCAAAAAGCAACGTCAATGGTGCGAGACCGGGAACTCGCTTCATACAGCGCAGCAAACAATCCGTCAAACGTCTGCACGTTCACGCGCATTATAATCCAACCTCCTGCGATATGGATTGGCCCCAGAATTCCCGACAGAACACGTTGTAGCATCCTAGTCCCATGTTGCGTAAACACCCGAATCCGCGAAGCCGACTTTGACGCTGTACGATCGACTCTCCTTGATAGCCAATAGTTGGATTAGGCCCACGGGGAAACCGCCGTCACGATGAGGCCGGTCGCCCCGATCGCCATCACCACACCCGGCACGAGCGGACCAGAGTCCGGTGCTCGGAGGAACCATCAGGAGACCGCCGAAGTCGAGGCTGAATATAGTTTACGCTCTGTTCTGAATAACTGTGGATTTTAACGTATAAAAGAGAAAGTAAAGTTCAAAAGCGAATTTCATTTATACTGGATATCGAGGTGAATGCTATGGAAGAATCCATTCTTGATTTTCTCGTTGAGTCCAAACGACAAACTTACGCTGCTCAGGGAGACAACGCTTCTGTCACTCCACTTCTGCCTGGGTCTCGTCAACTTGAATATCGCAACGGTTCGCTGTTCTATCGTGATGTGTACTTTGGTGTCGCATATTTCGTTGGTCAGGAGACCATTTACAAGGGCGAACAGCTTACTGGTCAATGAGTTAGGCTGGTGGTGTTGACAAGTTCATTACAGCAAGCGACAAGATACGTAGTATCTATGCATTTCTGAGAGTCGCACTCCGACAGGTTTCAAAACAGCATATTTTTCGTGGACCCTCACAATTCAAAGAAGGTGACTTCGAGTACAGAAACACCTTTGAAGGCGATTTCAACGCCTTTAATGGGACTGAGGTCATTACTCAACACAGCCAAATTATATATACCTTGCACTACAGCGGAGGGGTCCTACGTTAGCTCGCACTCAAACTCAAATCCCCATAGCAGTGAGCATGGCAAAGTAGATCAGGGCTTCGTTCACCAGTTTCGTGCGATACAAAGAAGATACTGCCTACATCTTGACCTTCAACAACGGCGTCATTGCAGATCACACAAAGCCTTGCTGGTACGTCAGATTTATATCGGGCCTTTTTGTTGTCTATGCAGGACATTGCAAGAAATCGATGTTCCCATGTCCCACTCGAAATATCACGGATTGTGTCAATGTAAGCGAACCATGTCATGTAGTTATCGAGGTATTTTGCCGCTACACCTTTGAAACGTTCCCCCCAACCCACTAGACGGCTGTGATAGGCGTTTACACTCTGGATATGATATATGCCTCTCTAACGCTCCCCTGTGTTCTGATTCAGAGCCACGTGCTTGATGCCAGCGGCTTTGCAGACGGTCTTATACCCACGATAGGCGTCCGTACACAACACCGTGTCTGAACCGATTGCGGGCAACAACTGACGAGAGATTTCTTCTGTTTTCATGCTTGGCGTGACCAGTGACACAGTGCGAGCGGTACGATCACGTAATACCAGAACAGGAACTCGCTCTTTACTCCGACCTCTTTTGTGGGATTCCTTTAATCGATGGTGAGAATCGCGATAGTACTTTCGAGACTATAATGCCCCCATGCCCCAATCGATCCGATTGGGCACCGCAGCGCTCATCATGGACGGTCCAAAGGCTCTCATGGAGCGGCGTTCGGATATAAACCAATGGGGCTTTGTCAGTGGAGCCCTCGAATTAAACGAAACCCTGGAACAGTGTATCAAACGAGAGATATTCGAGGAAACCGCCCTCGTGGTGCATTCTATTCGTTTGCCCGCATTTTTTTCGGATCCATCACGAATTGTTGTCCATCCCAATCAGGCACCCGTTCGCATTGTATCTGCTCTCTTCTTTGCGGAGACTAGTGGAATTCCAAGACCAAGCGCCGAATCCTTAGAACTCCGATATATGAGTTGGGAGGACCTGCACAGTTTAAAAATCAGTTTAAAAATTGTTCCCACGCATCAAGATATCTTCGAATATATGATTGCGCACCGTAAGGAGGATGAATGGACTTGTATCAAGTCCAACAGCGCGTTTTGTATCTTTGAAGGACATGAAAAAATCTTCTGCGGCCAACCAACCATACGTACCGATCGGTCAATGCAATAATTTGCCCTCGATAGGCGCCCGCAGCAGGCATCTCCCACGCCCTTTCACACCGGGCAGCGATCCCATGGGGCAGGATACTGAATTGGGGGTTGTCAGAATCGCGCCGTGGCAAGTGGGCGATATTGGAAGCTTCAGTCCACCAGCGATACGGCCGATCCATGGTAGCGGCAGTCAGTGCAGTCGCGGTCGAGCCTCCTTTATTGTGGCGAAAATCGATATTGTGTGTGCTGCCGCGCACAAGACAAAGCATCGGTCTCATGATGCGGTTCGCTAAACCTAGGGATGCGCACGTAGGCGACGCTCCCGTCGGGCAACCGTATGATGCGTCCGAGACGATCGCCTAGGCTGAAATGGAACGGGGTGGTAGGAAACGTCATCGCGCCCTCAGACGTCTAACACGGCTTGGACAGCGTTTCACAAAAACGGACCGAAATACTACCACTCGACCTCTCGCACTCCGGGGCGTTTCGCCGCAAGATAGGGATCGGCGTGCATCATCCACTGAGCCGGCGAAATACTCTCAATGGCTTCCACGATGTCCCCGACTGCTACCGCGTCAACCGGAGTGGAGGTCACAACCCATCCCTCATTCAAGTGTCTCCACTGAAATCCCAATTGGGCTCCCTGCCAGTCCCTGTCTATACACGGTGTGTGTCCATTGCGCACCATCCCGATCTACCACATCAACGCTATCACGAATTCGCGCCGATTTCTAGCAGCCAGTGCGTGATGTAATGCCTCACGGTAGACCTCATCCAATTGATCGCGGGTAAAAACGCCGTATCCTCCCAGTGCCCAAAGCATTCCTCGACCCGTCAATAGGCCATGCCCGGTAGTTCCCTGTAAAGTCGTTCATTGCCTTATCCTCCATAGCCCTGCACTAAACATTATAGGCAATAGTTCGCCTTCCGGGCCGATTATCCTGACCCTAGAAGATCTAGCCCAGCCATTCGGCCCCCTTCCTCATTGTGTGAACACGCGCGTTCTCTCTTGGCGTAAGACACCATACCGAATCTCAGCATTTTCAGCGTGATGGGCTGGAACTCTGGGTAGCAATCCGGAATCAAGTCCTAACCGTTGCCCATAGTAAATGGCCAATACCCGCAGGGAACCCAATAGATGAGTCTTACCTGGATGCGCTCACGCACCTACAAGGCGACCCCGACACATGCGACTGCTGTGCACACGATGGGTATCATGGGCGGCAGTCCACTGAGTGAATCCCGCATAAGCCGAGGCTCAATTCTCACTCTCCCATTGCGCGTGCCCCGATTCAATACACGCATTAATATGGGGTTGTTGACGCTAACTGATTTTGTTATCACTTGGCACACTTACCTGTCTTCCGAGACCCCGCCGATTTGGGATGAATATGAAGCCAAACTCAGCTCAACGGCTTGGCATTCGGTCATTACGGTACTGACCAAGTACTTGTAGCGGGGACCAAACCACCTGGCGACGCGTCTCTTGAACTGACAGCCAGCTATCGTCCCGTATTTCATGCAATTTGGAGTCTCTGGCGCAGTGCCAAGGAATTAATGTGGTTTGAGAGAACTTCCTGCGCGGCCATACCCATCGCAGGCGAGAGTCGATCTCACCGGGTATTTTGGCCCGTGATGACACGCGGGTCACCAAGCCTCCGGGACCATTCCCATTGGCTGGTGTTACAAAGTGCCTCGAGATGGCCAGAGGACAGGACTGTCTAATTGCGTGTCTGAGACTTTATGAAAACTCTCCTTGCGGCATTATATGGAGCTAAAACGGGTCGTGGGGTTGTTGTACGCTTGGGGCTATCCCATTTTTCCCCTCGTATCAAATTGCGCGTGGATGTTCCGGCGTTCTTTGTATCGCTTCACTAAATAAAGCAAAATCAAGCCATTGACAGTGAGCGTTACCAAATCTCCGATATTAGCCTTGTGGACTATGGCCCACACTTCGAGAAGCACAAATAACGCGGTCTCCGCGATAACAAGCCCTTCTCCCCAGCCCCGATGAAGCCAAATACCGATACTCTCGGCCGCCATCAAGAGAGCCCACACGGCAAGTCCCGCCGCTAAAAGCAGCGCATGTGGCGCCAAGAGCGCGATCGTCACGTCGATCCCGTGAATGAGATGATTGGAACTTGTACGCAGGCTTGGCAAAAGAACGTTGAATGGATCGACTCCATGATGCGTATGGATCCAGACAGCCACGACAGCCCCCAGTGCCGCTAACGCAGCACCCGCCGTCTTTTCGATCCCAATCAACAAAACGATCCGAGGAAATCGAAATGATATCCACTTAACATGTTGACCCATGCGCAACGGCTCCTCCTTCCCTGGCAACGCCTCCTCTATCCCGAATAGCAATCAATCGCGGCACGAAGGGTGGCGATAATATCACCGCGCCCATGAAAAGCACTACCTTTGATTAATTAACGAATCAAGCGCACTTAAAGTTACTGGCGATGGATACCGTGCGACGGCAACCAACCATCGCTCAGTCGCTCCATCTCTGAGCGTCCTCCGAAGTTGATGGAAATTCCGGCACGCTTGGCGAGTCAAGACCCGGGGATGCCCTCGCCTATGCGAGGAATCCTTCCCACCTTCGTCACTTCCCTTTTGACCGGTATCCCCTACGACACGACGGGGCTTTGGTGAAGACAACGATATGGGGTAGAGAAGAGAGGGTCGAGGACCTCGTGTCCTCGCATCGGCTGGCCGCTGAACCCACTGGGTCACACGCTTCAGACGGCAAGACATCCGGGCGCTGTCGCGTCTGGAGCGAACCTCGAACAGGACAATGATCTCGCCCAAGACGTCGAAGTCTACAGAACGCGTATGCGGTTTCATAGGACATCAACCTTTAGGGGATGTTTACCAGACACTGGTAGTGTACCCACTTCGGGTCCGGAGCTCGACTGGTGTCATCATGTACACCATCCCGAAGGTAGGGATTGCTCACGCAAAAACCAGCTCATAACTTGTCAAGCGTTTCCGGAAACAATGTGAGGCGATTGTGCTACAGTACTCTGGACATGCCGACAGTCCTTCCAGCGGATAGCGTATTTTTGCCAATTAATCTTAAAAGTGAACTGGTTCACAATTCAAACCAACGTCTTTTGAGGTAGACAATCATGCTGGCTTCAAGCTTGAGGACCGGGATTTTTGGGATTTATGCACCACCTCCTTAGAGCATAGTTGCCCTATCCCGGTGATCGCTCCGTGCGCATCCCCCGTTTGTGCACCACGGGTTACCGGCGGATGTTCCAGTCGAACCACCGACCGTGTCCGTCTATTTCCGCAAGAATTTCATTAAATTCTCTCCCGCTGAGGAAATAATCTAAATGCAACTTCCCTACGTCCGACACATTGTTGTACAGATGAAACACATCTCTTTTACCACCAATGGCGGTCACCTTAGCCATCAACCTTCGTTTTAGGGCGTCTGGCATTTGATTCGCCACATGCGTGTGGAAAATGCAGAGAATTGAATCCTTAGGCACAAGTTCAACAACCTCAGGCAATAATGACACCCCATCGCCCTCCACTAAATCCACGGGATGCGCACGAAGCAGTTGCGCCGCCCGTTCCAGTAGTTCTAACCGCTCTTGGTGCTCTGGCCATATCAATGACTTAAGCCATAGATAATCTTCGGGGTTTGATAAGTCGACCACATGTACATCAATTCCGATTTTCGATAAAACCGGGGGGCTCTTGTGCGGCAACACGGGAACCGTCCCATTCCTCAATTCGGCTGTCAAATGAACGCGAGAATTCGGATGTCCATATACGCTATGCGTCCCATAGGAGTAGCGGTATCGGTCCCACAACAGCTGTAATCCTGCACTTGTCCCTATTTCAATCAGAGACAACGGCCTGTGCACCTTACCATAAATATAGCAAAAACTTGGATAGAGATAGGTACATCGTCGAATTTCATTTGTCTGAACCAATTTGCTCCGCAGAAGGTCGATGATCTCATGGCGGTAATGTTGAGCGAAATCCTTGAACAAATGAAAAGACTCCTCAACGGGACGCGGACGGCTGGTGAGGGTGGGATAAAATGCCGTTAATGCATGGGGAGACCCGGACAACAGGAGATAATGAATCGCTGCAAAGAACAAGTTAGGAATAGGCTGGCCCGAAGCGCCATGCGAGCTTAACTCAAGCAAATCAATGTCCTCGGAAATTTTTAGGGACAAAAACTCGTATAGCCGGCTCGAACCGTGGCATTCGCTGACGGCAAACCGCCTAAATCTCTGAGACAAAAGATAGGTATCCACGTACCGCCCCCCTACCAGTCCCAACTAAACTTCGCGCTCAAAATCATGTTAGACTACAAAACGACCTCATGTCTTCCATGACGCTCCATTTTCTGGTCTTGTTGCACCCATGATACGGAAGTCTGTGGGCCTTTTCAATCGTCACGTTCGCAAACCCACAACCACATTTCTTTGTGTGCATCACTAATCGGGAATGCCCAAAAATGAGCCGGGGCCCCATTTCACAGGACTCTCTGGCTTGCTCCTTCAACCAATGCGGCCATCCCACTCCGGTACATCGACATCGCAACCAGCGGGACGCGGTATAACTATCGTTGGATCTCTGAGGACCAGCAGCGGATTAGCGCAAATCCTCCGGGAACCACACCGGCAGTGCGTCTTGTGATACCATCCGAAGGGCGTTACCGCCTGCCCAGCGCGGGGTTTCGTGGGGGATTCCCAAAAGAGCCAAGGTCCAAAAACGTTCCATCCGTGGTGGCAGCATTTCGGCATGCCCGGGCTCCGCAATCCACGCCTGAATAGTGTCCCAATCGTACACCCGGAATAACCATTCCCCATCCTCGACGTGGCTCACCTGCAATCGTTCGTCACGTCTTGACCATTCACACGACACGCTTGGACAGTCTTCAATGTTGGACGTGCCCTAGATGTCCTCATCAAACACTAAATACGCCATCGCAGTCATCATCAATAGCATCAGCCCACTGTGACACTGTGTTCAAGCGTAGCCAAGCTTTTAAGCCATTTGTCCGTTTCACCTGCTGTGGCCAGTTGAATCGCGTGCCTAGGGAGCGCCGCCAGGATGTCATCAATATCCTGCCTGTTATAGCCCGCTCGTTGTGTCGTAAGTGGAGCCAAGATGGTCGTCATAAGTGCTGACCCAATCCCTGGAACAAAACCGCGAAGCATCCTCCGCGTCTTCCCCACAGAATTGGCCGGTTGGCTTAATCAGGCCACCATGTTAAAAAAACAAAGGCCCTGCCGGCGGCAGGGCGGACTCTATTATCGCATTCCTATCTACACGTTGATCTATCTTGCTTAGTATGGTACCGTTTTGTGCATGGATACTATCAATACGGCCTCTCAGTTAGGACAATTACGACGCGG
>NZ_JBYCKN010000155.1:0-3445 GCF_057473405.1 Sulfobacillus sp. TH-112 | reverse complement strand
TGAACGTCGCGGTATGATGTTTTTGCTTTGGCATAACGTGTCCAGTGTAACACTTGAGGCCCTCCAAACTTGTCTAGTTTTCGGGGACCACTATAGAATATCAGAGCAGCGCAGGAATCCGGTGGGTAATGGGGGGTGACTTTTCGTGATGCGCCGTGTCTTCCGCCGGGGGGTGTTCTCGGATTGCGATAAAGTTTAGTATGTTAAGCGAACGTTTCCCAAGGTGAGGAATGATGGGAAGAAATCGGGGGTGTAAAGTGGCCGAGACAGTTATTGAGGTTGAAGGGATTACCAAATCGTTTAAATCGACCCACGCGTTACGAGGAGTAAACCTCAAAGTAGAGAAGGCGACCGTTTTAGGGTTACTTGGGCCCAATGGCGCCGGCAAGACCACATTGGTCCGTATTCTCAGCACACTTTTAAAGCCAGATTCCGGGAAGGCACGGATTGCTGGATATGACGTGGTGGAGGATGCAGTGGCGCTACGCTCTGCCATCGGACTCGCTGGTCAATATGCCGCTGTCGATGAACTCTTAACGGGGCGCGAGAACCTCGAACTGGTGGGACGCCTCTATCATTTGGGGAAGAAGGAACGTCAAAACCGGGCTGAGGAGGTTCTCGAACGATTTTCTTTAACGGATGCCGGTGATCGACCCGTCAAAACCTATTCTGGAGGAATGCGGCGTCGGCTCGATCTTGGGGCTAGCTTGGTCGGACGCCCTGAGGTACTGATTTTAGATGAGCCGACCACTGGCCTCGATCCACGCACCCGTATTGAATTATGGCAATTTATTGAGGGGTTGGTTCGCGATGGCACCACCCTCTTACTCACCACGCAATACCTTGAAGAAGCCGATCGGTTAGCGCATCGCATTGCCGTGATTGACGGAGGTGCGGTGATTGCTGAAGGGACGGCCGATGAATTGAAGGCGCAAGTTGGTGGCGCGGTACTGGAAGTGGTGGTGAAGGACGCGAATCACATGGCGACCGCAGTTACGGTATTGGAGCGTATAGGCACCGGAAAGGCACGTGTTGACGAGATTCGTCGACTGATTACCGTGCCCACGCCCGGGGGAGCACAGGTGGTCGTCACAGCGGGCGAACAGCTTCTTCAACAACAAATTGATATCGACGATATTGGAGTGCGACGTCCGTCGTTGGATGATGTGTTTTTGACGCTTACAGGTCATCGGGCAGAGAGCGAGGAGAGTTCAGAGAATCTCGTGGCCCAAGGAGGGGGACGCCATCGTTAACGCAGAACTGCAACAGTCAAAAAAGGCACCTCGCGGAGGTGTGCGCCTGGCCTTGGGAGATGTCGTAGGCATTACCTATCGCAATCTGATGCACATTGTACGGACGCCACAGCTCTTGGTGTTTTCTGGGATTCAGCCCATTATGTTTGTGCTCCTATTTCGTTATGTCTTTGGAGGAGCAATTTCTACCCCGGGAGGGCATTACGTGGACTATCTCTTGCCCGGCATCTTTGTGCAAACGTCGCTCTTTGGGGGGGCATCCACGGCGGTGGGACTCTCAGAAGATCTTAAGGGCGGGATTATCGACCGGTTTCGTTCATTGCCAATGGCCCGGTCGGCGGTATTGGCGGGGCGGACCATAGCGGATTTGGCCCGTAACATTTTAGTGGTGATATTGATGCTGGTCGTTGGGGTTTTGGTGGGATTTCGATTTCATGGATCTGTCACGCATAATATTGCGGGTTTAGTATTGGTACTCGCCTTTGGCTATGCTTTTTCTTGGATATTTGCTGCGGTGGGTTTGATGGTGAAGGATCCCGAAACGGCGCAAATTGCGGGGTTTCTACCCATTTTTCCTTTAGTATTTGCGAGTTCAGCGTTTGTTCCGGTCAAGACCATGCCCATCTGGCTTCAGGATTTTGCTAATGTTCAGCCGGTCAGTGTCACCATTAATGCGGTGCGTGCGCTTGTCACCGGAGCCCCCGTAGGTGACTGGTTATGGCAAGCGGTCTTGTGGACGCTAGGAATTTTAGTAGTATTTATCCCTCTAGCGGTGTATCGCTACCGGAATATTTAATCACCTGGTTTCCGCGTCCTAGCGTTTCCAGATCACCCTTAATAGTATTATCCACTCGCTCGGCCGCCCTTCCTTCACAAAGGGCGGCCAAGTGGTGATGAGGCACCTTCCTTTGCAGAGTAGGGGGCCGAGGTCACCTTTTTTGGATTGCGCTCTGGGATCTCAGGGGGTGGTCTCTGAATAAGCTTGAAGGTCTTGACACGGGAATAGTGTGCGCTTATTCTTCTTGTGTACTATGAATACCGGTACACACATACATGGGGGTGATGCGATGTGGTTTCAAGTCGATCCGCGATCATCCACGCCCATTTATCAGCAAGTGGTAGATGGTGTAAAAGTGGCGGTAGCCCGGGCCATTTTAGAACCGGGAGAAAAGATGCCATCGGTGCGAGAATTGGCGAGCGTGATGACACTCAATCACAATACCATTGCTAAAGCGTATCAAGAGTTAGAGCGAGAACGGGTCATTGAAGTGATTCGCGGTCGGGGAACTTTTGTGGCCCCGAGAAGTGCGCCGCCCGACCGGCCTGAACGCGTGGAGAAGATGGCTCATCAGCTGCAACACTTAATGATTGAAGCGCATCATCTGCAACTCAGCGAGGCGGAACTGGAGGCACTTTTCCAGGAGGCGTTAATTACCTGGCGTGAAATGAAAGGCGGGATGAGCCGTGAGTGAATTCGCGATTAGCATGAAAAACGTGAGAAAGCGATTTTTAGGTATGCCAGCATTGGAAGGGGTTGATTGGTCGGTCAAAGAAGGCAGCGTCCACGGTCTCATTGGAGCCAATGGGGCGGGCAAAACAACGCTACTTCGACTAGCGCTGGGAACTCTCCGCTCTGATAGTGGGGAGGTGGTGGTTCTCGGACAGAATTTGACGCACGACATGCCCGAGTTAAGGCAAGAAATCCAGTATGTTGCGGCCGGCCAAGTGGCATCGCCCGGATTTCATGTCTCGGAGTGGATGAGATATTCGAGTCTTCTCTATGAACACTGGGATATGGCCATGGCCCAACGGCTCTTAAAGGGTTTGGAAATTGATCCGAGGAAAGTGATAGGTCACTTATCGACCGGGATGAAAACCAGCTTGCAAATTGCCGTCGCCTTGTCTGCGCGTCCTCTGCTTTTGCTGTTGGATGAGCCAACCAATGGACTTGACGTGGTGGTAAAGCAGCAAGTTCAACAACTCATTATGGAGATGGCCGCTCAAGAGGGAACCACGATTGTCATGGCAACCCACGACGTTGGGGACGTGGAGAGGATGGCTGATACGGTGTCGGTGCTTTACCGGGGACGGTTTATCTTCCAAAACACTATGGACAGCATCAAAGCCGCGATGCATCGCATGCAGGTGGTCTTGAATGACCCCTGGCCGCAGACCATTTTGAACGATGAGCG
>NZ_JBYCKN010000154.1:0-9237 GCF_057473405.1 Sulfobacillus sp. TH-112 | reverse complement strand
TTCAGAAAGAGTTTTATCAAAGTATTCGTGACGCACTAAAACCCGAGGGGATTCTGGTGGCGCAGTCCGAATCGCCTTTTATTCATCAGGACTTGATTCGTCAGATGAAAGACGGCATGCAGACCGCGTTTGCTCATGTGCAGATGTATGTCGCGGCCATCCCGACGTATCCTACCGGATTTTGGAGCTTCTTAATGGCGTCTGAGCATGCCCATCAGCCTTCGTCACGGTGTCAAGGAACGGCCATTGACACTCAGTATTGGACTCCGGAGCTAGAGACAGCGGCGTTTCAACTGCCAAAATTCGTCAAGGATCTCATGCAATGAGTGAATTCACGAAGATGGACCGATTTTTGGGAATGAACGCGGATAGGGATACGGCGGATTGGGTATATTTTGGCATTCCGATGGATTTTACGGTCTCTTTTCAGCCGGGCTCTCGCTTTGGACCGGGTCGGGTGCGCGAGGCATCTTATGCATTAGAGACCTATTCTTTAGCCCAAGATCGCGATCTGGAAGATGTACGCGTTTGTGACGCGGGGGACTTGGAATTGCCGTTCGGGAATGTGGTGAAGAGTTTATCGCAAATTCGCGAGGCGGCGCGCAGCATCCTCGAAGAGGGCAAGAAGTTCTTTGCTGTAGGGGGAGAACACTTAGTCACGTTGCCACTGATAGAGGCCATGGTAGCACAGTATCCCGATTTGGCAGTGGTGCACTTTGATGCGCATGCTGATCTCCGCGATGACTATCTTGGTGAGTCGCTCTCTCATGCGACCGTCTTGCGGCGGGTGAGCGAATTGCTGCAGCCAAAACATCTGTACCAATTTGGTATTCGGTCATCGACCCGCGACGAAGCTATCTATGCGAAAGAGCACGTGAACTTTTATCCTCATGCGGTGTTGGAACCCTTGAAGTCTTGCATCGGGGAGTTGAAGGGGCGCCCGGTCTATGTCACGATCGATATTGACGTGGTGGATCCGGCATATATGCCAGGAACAGGGACACCGGAACCCGGGGGGATTAGTTCTCAGGAAGTGCTCGCAGCGGTTCGCTTGTTCCGCGAGTTACAGATTGTGGGAATGGATTTGGTAGAAGCCATGCCAGCCAATGATCTTTCACAGCGCTCCGGCGTATTAGCGGCTAAAATGGTACGGGAGGCGCTCTTGGCTATTTCGGCAATGTAGGGGGAGGAACAGCATGTCGATGACATCACGACTCGAACAAGCCCGCCAAGAGATACGGCGGGTCATTCTCGATTTCTTGCATCATGAAGGATTCTTCGCATTGGACGAGATGGTGCGGATTGACTCCCCGACAGAGCGAGGCCATGGGGACCTCACCACCAGCTTTGCGATGAAGTCGGCTGCCGCCATGAAAATGGCGCCACGGGCGGTATTAGAAAAATTATTGGCCTATTGGCCAGAAATGCCAGCGATTGAGTCGCTCGATATTGCCGGGCCAGGATTTCTTAACTTGACTCTGCGGACGGCATGGCTCAGCGAAGTGGTCGGCGATGTACTGAGTCATCCCGAGGAGTATGGGAACACCGATGCGGGGCGCGGACAGCGCGTGTTGCTCGAATATGTGTCGGCCAATCCTACCGGGCCAATGGTGCTGGTGAGCGGCCGTGCGGCCGTGGTCGGCGATGTTCTCGCCCGAACCATGACCGCCGCTGGATTTAGTGTCTTCCGTGAGTTTTACGTGAATGATGCTGGCAATCAGACAGTCACGTTGGGACACGCGATGGCGCTTCGGTTAAAGGAACTCGCCGGAGAAGAGGTCATGAGTGCCTGGCCTGAGAATGTGTACCCTGGGGAGTACGTGAAAGATTTAGCCGCGCGTTATTGGCAGGAGCATCCGGAAACCGACCCTCACCAATTAAGTGAAAGACACTATACAGAGCTTGGCGCCTACGGGGCGGACATTATGCGACAGAGTCATGAAGAGGTTTTGAGTGCATTTCGGGTGACCTTTGATCAATGGTTTTCGGAACGTGCGTTGCGGGAGGCGGGCGCACCTGAGAAGATTATAGATCGGTTGCGACAGCGGGGGTATATGCGCGAAGCCGACGGCGCCTTATGGTTTACCTCGACCGTCTTTGGTGATGATAAAGATCGTGTGATGGTGCGATCGGACGGTACCTATACCTATTTTGTGCCGGATGCGGCCTACCATGCGGGGAAATTTGACCGTGGCTATGACTATGTCATTGACGTTTTGGGGCCCGATCATCATGGGTACGTCAATCGCATGCGGGCGGTGGTGGAAGCGCTCGGATATCCCCGCGACCGGCTAGAGATTTTGATTATTCAATGGGTGCGTTTAATGCGTGGAAAAGAGCTGGTCAGGATGTCTAAACGCGGCGGACAATTCGTCACCTTAGAAGACCTCATAGACGAAGCTGGCGTAGACCCGGCACGATTTTTTCTCGCCGAGAGAGCACCGGAAACGCCGTTGGATTTTGATCTTAACCTGGCGACGCTGAAGAGTTCAGACAACCCGGTATATTACGTGCAGTATGCGGGTGCTCGAATTCACAGCATTATGCGGGCCTGGCGTGCCTCTGGCCATCAGCCGGGACCACTAGATTTTACGGCGCTTATTGCCCCGTCAGAACGCGTCTTGTTGATGCTTTTAGCGGAATTTCCCGACGTGGTGAATCGAGTGGCTTTAGAGCGGGCACCACAACATTTGCCAAATTTCTTGGTGGACCTGGCGAGTGCCTTTCATAGTTTTTATCGCGCTGAACGCATATTAGATGCTCCGGATGGCGTCCGCGAGGCTCGTCTGGCACTCATTGAGGCGGTGCTCACCGTGATCACGCGAGGTTTGGATTTGCTCGGCATTCAACAACCCGAGGAAATGTAGGATGCCAAGGCGTAGCGATGTTGCCGAAATGTTGTACGACTGGTGGAACGAAGGAGTGCGGGTGCTCTATCTCCAGACCTACGACGAGGCGCAAGCATTTAATGCCGGTGCGGGGCTCGCTGACCAGCTGGGCGTTCCGCTTTGGCGATGGAGTATGGTGGGCGGACTGGTGCGCTCCGGCGACGTACTTTCCGGGCAGTTGACGCGAGATCCTGAAGTACTGGTGGATAAAGTATTGGGGATGGATGCTGGGGTGATTGTGGCCTATGACTTGTTGGCCAGCCCTCTTCCACCCCGGACCCAGAGAGCGATTAAAGAGCTCACCCATCCAGGGCGAAACACCTTTCTCATCATGGTGGGATCTCTTCATGTGGCCATGCCGGAATCTCTGCGTTACGATGTGCTGTCATGGATATGGGGCGGGGTTGACATGAGTTCCCTTTACCGTTGGTCTCAAAGCCCCGTTGTGAGCTTGGCAGACGCGTCAAGGCGCCAGCAGATTGCGTTGCCAGGCCTGGAATTGATACGTCATGGCACCGGCTGGAGAGAGGTGGGAGGACTGACCTTGCTGAAGGCCTGGGCGGATCAGCGAAAATTGGCCACTCACCCGGAATTGCATCTGCCCTTTCCTCGCGGAGTGCTGCTCGCGGGAATTCCTGGGACCGGTAAAAGCCTTTCGGTCCGAGCGTTTGCGAGTGACTGGGACATTCCATTATTCCGGCTTAATTGGGCGGGAATTATGGGACGCTATGTGGGCCAGTCAGAAGCGCAATTGGCGGCGGCTATTGACTCGGTAGAAATGCTGGCGCCAGCCATTTTGTGGATTGACGAAATCGATAAAGCGATTGGTCGAGCCGGATCAGAATCCGACGGGGGAGTGAGCCGTCGGCTCTTAGGATGGCTTTTAACTTGGCTGCAGGAGCATCAAAGTGCCGTCATGCTTATGGCCACCGCTAATGAAGTGGAGACATTACCGGCAGAACTCTTGCGCCCGGGACGGTTTGACGCCCTATTTTTTGTCGACTTGCCGGATAGTAAGGCCCGTGAAGAGATTCTTTTCATTCACTTGCAAAAAATTCCTGTCGATGACATGGCAGCCTATGAAGGCACCGCCGCCGACTGGACCGATTTCTCGGGAGCGGATATCCAAGAAGCGGTTATGAAAGCTCGATTTCTCGCGGCACAGCGCCACGAACCATTAACCCGGAATGTGTTGCAAGAGGCGGGGCATACGGTAATTCCCTGGGCCCGAACCTTAAAGGAAGAGGTCTCTCGACGTCGTGACTGGGCGAAAGGTCGTATGTATCGGGCGTAAGATTAGGGAACGAAGTATTCCGTGAAAGGCTTTTGGTCTAGTTTGAGGCGAGTGGCGGGAACTTCTGGAGGGACAGGACGCACTCGGTCAATTTGGCTTGCATGGTAGGCTACCCAGACTTGAGCCTCTTCACGAGACACACATTGGGATAGCGGAGTGTTTTTAAGCACCTCTTCGGCCGCTTGTAACGCGTCTTGTTCGCGCTGCAAGATATTTCGAATGACGGGGTGATGGGAATGGTATCCGGTCCAACGCACAAACGTACTAGGAAGCGCGTTGTTGCGACTGTGATTACATGCGCGGCATGCAATCACGCAGTTATCTAGTGTCGTACGACCGCCCCAACACACTGGGATGACATGATCCAATGTTGATCCCGGTCCACCACACCAGGCACAAGTCCATCCATCGCGACGTTGGATAGTTCGATAGATTCGTCGATGGGCCAGCGGGCGATAATTGAGTCGCAGTATGCCATCTGCCGTCATTGTCGCAAGCCCGTCTCGCAGATTTTGTTCTGCCTTCTCGAGAGTGCACGGTGTCAGCGGACGACCGCTCAAGTCCACGACCGGCACCTTATCAGTGAGTACGGATTCCGCCTAGGACGCCTCCTTGATTGTTCCTAATTCATTATACCATGTGCGCGTACCATCTTATCTATCCCGGCTTTTGAAACGGATGGATGGTTGCCGTGGGGCGTGAGGCGGTCAACGAGGGCTCAAAAAACAGGTGATAGGCATTGAGATGGATGATTTTTTGATAGGCTTCCGGCGAGAGGTCTGACTCCAGACGCTGGATTTTTCCCCAGGCATCGTGAAAATCTTGCGGTAATCCCCCGCTCCCGAACACTAGACGGGTCGGTCCCAGTGCACGAATCGCCTCTTTAATGGCACCCAAGGGGGCATGCGAGGTCTCTAAAAGCACTTGAGCGTGGCGCTCTGCCAGCACTAACGCTTCCTCCAAATAGGGCGAGCATTGTCCCATCGAGTGAATGATGACCGGGATAGAGGGGAATTCCATCAGGAATTCGTCCCAAAGGCCCGGGCTATCAAATCGCAGTGGCGCTGCGCCGGGGCCGCTATGGACGATGAGGGGGCGCTTAAGGGGTTCCATGATTTGACCCAGAGTGCGGATCTCATCAGACCACGGAAACACCCGATCGAGTCCGGGATAGCCAAAGGCTCCCCCAGCCCCTTGTTCCAGTAATTGGCGTAGTGCCGACGCATGTCCCGGTCGGAAAGGTGCTAGCGCAATCCAACGCGGATTGTCGCGTGCCATTGAGAGAATCCCTAAGGCATCGTCGTATGGACGTGCCGAGGTGAGGACGCCCCAATCAATCAGCACGCGACGTTCGGCTTCAGGGCCGAGTGCGCGTTTTACGTCAAGCGGGCGGCCATCCAACGGACGACACACCGGAACATAGGTGGAGACATCTGTGACGCCCAATTGGATTAATGGAGCTTCAGGGTCGCCAGAAATCAGCATGGTTTCTTGTTCATCGGCCACGGCGAGCACTCGCCCCTGGTGGGCAATGAGTGCTCCTCCGATATAAGATGACCCGGAAAATCGTCCCAGTAAGGGCGCTAACACCGTGGTGGCAGAGATTTTTTGACTGCGCACAATGGTTTCTTCATGAAATTGGCTCCGTTCTGCCAGGGTGCGCGGACTGGCTGCCATAATAACTAAGTCCGGGGCGAGTTCCAGAGTGCTCCTCCAGAGGTCGTCATCCATAGCGTCTAATCCCGCCAATATCACAATTCTTCCCCAACGAGTGGAAATGGCCCCCACCCCTGGTCCTGGCTCGAACCAGGGCCGTTCGGTCGGCTGGAAGAGCACTTTGGCTTGTGAGCCTGCCATGGTGCCGTCTCGTTCGATGACCACGCACCGTTGTTGTTTTTTGCCGCTCTCGGGCTCGAGTGCACGCACGCTTCCACTAATGACCATCACATTTAATTCGCGGGCTAAGCGGCCGATTTTGTCAATATAGCGGTTGGGTAACACTTCGACCGGATTTAACCCTAGGAACCATTCGGGAAAGACCACGATATCGGCCCCTCGGCTGGCAGCGTGCCGCATTTGGTCTAAGGCGCGATTGGTCGCCGCTTCCACATCGCGAATGTATGGACCTTGCGAAATAGCAATGCGAGGAGTAGACATAGCCTCCCACCTAACCTGGTTGATATCCTTATCCTACCTTAAATAACATATATTGGCAACACCGAAAACTCCCGGGCTACCGAGATACGTTGGGGAGACGATCGAGTACAATGGGCGTGGAGGCGAGACACATGAACCCATCGGACACTATTCGATTAACCATTGACGCGAAGGGCCTACCTGCACCCTTACCCATTATTCGAGTGAAGAAAGGGCTCGGGGCCATTGAGGTCGGAGAGATTTTAGAAGTGTGGACGACGGATGTCACGTCAGGTGATGATTTTCGTTCCTTTATGCGCTCCACGGGCCACGAGTTGGTTAGGGTAGAAGAGGAGGCTCCTCCGTTTCGGTTTCTCATCCGACGGACTCGTTAAGTCCTTAAAGTTCCAGGAGGAATGCAGCACCTGGTCGGCCTCTGGCCCTTGAATTCCTTGGCTTCGCACGAGTACCTCAACCGTGTTTTCTACCCGGGCTAGGATGCGGCTTTCGCCATCAAAGTGGAGGTCAAGAAAGTTGAGCAACAATTGCGGATTGACGATGACTTCCACGTTGCGACAGGAGGCTAATGATGTTAGCGATCCGTCTTCGTCCCACTGTTCTCGTCGTATCCGCCTTTCGTCTAAAGGCCACAGGTCATTCCACCACCAAGGGTTGGCTGACGGTTGAGCCACGAGGCGAGCGCCGCTACGGTCTAGCGCTTCGAGGACGTTAACAAAGTGGGGTTCGGCGTTGGTGTGCGGTCGTGCAAAGGCATCATAGCAGATGGCGGTCGCCATCGAAATATTCGTATCCGTCAGGGTATGGAGCGCTAAGGCCTTTTTCAGGGATCCGGGAGAGAGATCGAGCTGATCTTCCTGCGTTGGGACCAAATTGACTTTCCTCGTATGATACACCACGTGTCCTAGGGGACTCACGGTAAAACTCAGATTGTAGATGCGATTGTTCCGGGCTCGGTAGGTGTTGAGATCATAATTCCATCGGCTCTCGGGTAAAAGGGCCGAGCCAGCCACCACGGTCATTTGATAGTCATGGGCGAGGCGGGACATGGTGCCGTGCCATATATGCCAGACATGTGCTGCGCCGTGGGCAAAAAATGCGCGTTTGCTACTCACAGTATGAAACCGTAACATGGACCAGAGAATGGCCCACTTTTGAGCGTTCCCAATGGCGGCAAAGGCGTCATTCATGGTGTGCATGTCGGATAACAACGTGGCGCGTCCCTCCATCAATAGGAAGGTCGCTAAATCTTCCGGAAACACGATGACGGCCGGTCGACCAGTCTCGCGTTGCTGTTGTGCGGCTTTGAAGTACCGCTCGATTTTGTGATAAAAGGCCTCTTTGCTAAAATAATCTTCGGCATCCATATAGGGTTGCACAGCAAATAAATCCACGATCACACGAAATCCTCCGATTTTGGCCACTCCTTGACCCATTGGGACTTTAAGGTCCGCTCTCCCCTATCCTACCACGAGAGTGCTCTGGACAATCGCCTATCTCTGTGGGTGAGGAACCGTTTCTGGGCGAACATGGCCTCGGACCCCTCTTTTGTCTTATTATAGGGAGGATCAGTGAAATCGGGCAAATGTATGGGAGGATGCAGAATTGGCGAAAAATCAACAAGAGACCATGGTACGCGAAAGCTTACAGGCGACGGTCAAGAGTCGTCAGATTCGTGCCTTGCGAGGTACGCAATTGGTGTGCCGCAATTGGCCACAAGAAGCTGTATTGCGAATGCTCATGAATAACCTCGACCCCGAGGTGGCGGAAAAACCGGAAGAGTTAGTGGTCTACGGTGGGCGCGGCAAGGCGGCTCGAAACTGGGCGTCCTTTGATGCTATTATCGAATCTCTCATCGACCTTCGCGATGATGAGACTTTGCTGATTCAGTCAGGGAAGCCGGTTGGGGTATTTGAAACTCATTCTCGGGCGCCTCGGGTTCTCATCGCAAATAGTCTTTTGGTGCCCCACTGGGCGACTTGGGAAGAGTTTTGGAAACTGGAAGAGATGGGTCTCACGATGTACGGACAAATGACTGCCGGATCATGGATTTATATTGGCAGTCAGGGCATTTTGCAAGGGACCTACGAAACACTAGCCGAATGTGCGGAGCAGCACTTTGGGGGCACCCTAAAACATCGGGTGGTGTTGACGGCAGGGCTTGGCGGAATGGGAGGGGCGCAACCCCTCGCCGTAACCATGAACGGTGGGGTGGCGCTAGTGATTGAGGCCCAACCGGACCGGCTGCGTCGTCGACTTGAGACGCAATACCTCGATCGCGAGGCCAGTGATTTGGCTGACGCATTGCAACAGGTGGAGGCCGCCCGTCGGGCAGGGGAGGCCGTGTCCATCGGATTGCTCGGGAACGCCGCGGAAGTTTTACCCGAACTGGTGCGACGTAATTTTCATCCCGATATTGTGACCGACCAAACCTCCGCTCACGATCCGCTCAATGGCTATATTCCGGCCGCATTAAGTCTGGAGCAAGCCGATCAGTTGAGAAAAGCACAACCCGCTGAATATGTGCAGCGATCAAAAGAGTCTATGGCTCGCCATGTTGAGGCTATGTTAGCTTTTATGGATCAAGGGTCGGTGGTGTTTGACTACGGCAACAATCTGCGTGAGGTCGCTCGAGGAGAGGGTGTGACGCGAGCGTTTGACTTTCCGGGATTTGTTCCTCAATATATTCGTCCCCAGTTTGAAGAAGGACGTGGACCGTTTCGCTGGGTAGCATTGTCAGGCGATCCCGAGGATATTAAGAAGACGGATCAAAAGGTATTGGAGCTCTTTCCCGACGATGAGCGATTACGACGGTGGATTACAATGGCGCAACAGCGGGTGCAATTTCAGGGGCTTCCGGCAAGAATTTGCTGGCTCGGCTATGGCGAGCGCGCCAAATTT
>NZ_JBYCKN010000153.1:0-9219 GCF_057473405.1 Sulfobacillus sp. TH-112 | reverse complement strand
CAGTTAAATCACCGTTTTCGCTCCTAAACATTGAAACAATCGAGTTTTCTTCATGGTGGCGACTTTTGGTACGGGTGGGTCCGTAAAGACGGTTAGCGGGATTGGGAGTGCCTCCAGAATGGCTCTCAAGGTGGCATGAAAGATCGTCGGAAGGGCCGCCGTCAGCCGATCGATCATGTCCCCCTTCAGCGCTTTGTCCGATCGATGACCGGATTCCACGGTGCCGAACCAGGGCACCCCTTCACGGTTGACGAACAACGTCATCAGAATTTGTTTGAGATCGGGCTGGTGATCCTTGGAGTGCCCGTATGCCGGGTGCACTGACGCCGCGCCGGATGTGGCAAACTCTCCCTACAGCGACCGCGACGTACTAGATGTTAGTCTATTCCATGGACATCTCGAACTCGGGGCGATACTTTAACCTAATCGAGGTGAGGAAGATGGCCAAAAAGTACGATGCGGCATGAGATTGCGGGCGAAACAACCATGGTTGATTTGGACAGCCAATGGGCCATGGTGTTGCATTGGCTGCCTACAGCGCTTCTTTTCCAGCGATAGTAGAACTCTCCAATGACGGCGTGGAGTCGCCGGGATTAGAATGACAAGACGATGAAAATCATGGATTCAGGTTGTCATGGAACCTCCCAGGTTATGGAAAAAAGGGGTTAGTGAAGCAAGGAATTCACTTGCGATTCGTATGGTCCTTCACTTGCGATTCGTATGGTCCTTTAGGCATCCCTTGACGCACCGTCTCATCTGTTTGGCGAGACCCATTGTGATGACCTCTCTCACCTCTTCATTAGGGATGATTGTCGACCGATATCGCTTAATTCAATGACCGCTGGGCATTCTCGTGGAACCATTGGTCACGCCGATTTTTACCCGCCTTTCGCAACACATAGTGGGAGAACGGCTTGACGCTTGGCAACGGACGATTAATTCAGGGGCTGTCGTGATGGGGGGAGGAATGGTGATTTTAACGCTCGCACTGATTTGGGGCCCCGAGGTACTTATTCGCCTGATCTATCACCATGGTTCATGTAATCAACACTTCATTCAGCTCACCAGTGGCATCTTACCGTACTGTGCGGTGGGATTGGCGGCCATGACCTTAATTCAGCTCTTGGTAAAGGACATGGTCTCGCTTCAACATACCGGATCACTAGCCATGTGGTCTCTTGTAGCCACTTTCACCAACATTGGGGCGGATGTGATATTAGTCCACCTTTTGCAAGGCCGAGGTCTAGCCCTCGGAACGAGCCTTGCCAACATCACCTATGCAATCGGAGTGGCTTATAGCCTACACCGCGTCGTGCAAAAACGACAAGTACCAGGAACGGCTATCAACTGACGCACCCTCCCACCGCTCCTTTGAGCTAGGTTGAACCGGATAATCTCAAAATGCCGGGATACCAAATGAATTATCTGCTTTTCTTTTCGCCTATGGGATCCATCCTCCGAGTCCTATTCGAGCCGCCATTCCAGTATGGGCATATAGTAACTCGGATCCATCCCTCATATCTCCACGCAAATAACACACGAAAGAGACTCCTTTTTCAGAACTTCTTAAGCCACCCAACCCCTCCGCTCAATCGGGATTAGCCTGACGACACCTCAGCATTTCCCCATGGCGCTTTGAAACTAGTGTCCTCCCCATGAGAAACGAACATCTGACGCTCATTCACGTTTTTCATCTCTAAATCGCCCGTGTATCACCTTCCAGGGGTGATGTCCCTCCACCAAAAGATGTGCCACTCTCTGTTTGCACGACCCTAAAAAGGTGGGCTAAGAGTCTTCCCACATGATGGACTCGACCTCGGACACTTGAGGTAGAAGAATCCGTCACGAGCGATTACCGTTTAAGGAGAGGGACGACAATGCAACAGTTTTATCGCGATCGACGGGTTTTGATTACCGGAAATACCGGATTTAAGGGGGCTTGGCTGTCGGTTCTACTCATGCTATGGGGCGCGAAGGTCTCTGGCTATTCACTCCCCAAGCCTCCTACCGAACCTAGCCTATTTACTCTTATCGATCTCGCATCGCGAATGGATCAAGGGTACGGTGACATCCGCGATCACGAGTCTTTAAAGCGACAGTTAGCGGAGTTTCATCCGGAATTAATTATTCATATGGCAGCCCAAACATTAGTCGGTGAAGGATTTCGGGACCCTTGGACAACATTCGAAACAAACATCATGGGAACAGCTCAGTTGTTAGAGTTAGTCCGGGAAACTGAATTCGTCCGCGGAGTGATTGTCGTGACTAGTGACAAATGCTATCGCCCCTCTCCGGACGGTCTGGTCGCATTTTCTGAGGAAGACCCCCTCGGAGGAGACGATCCTTACAGCGCCAGCAAGGCCTCTCAAGAACTGGTGACCCATGCGTACGGCCTCTTACTGGCGAAACACGGGGTGGGCCTTGCCACAGCGCGGGCGGGCAACGTCATCGGTGGCGGTGACTGGGCAGAGAACCGACTCGTACCAGACGTGATGCGGTCACTGTCACGTAAGGAGAGGGTTCTCCTGCGCCATCCCCTCAGTATACGCCCCTGGCAGCACGTACTAGAACCATTGGTGGGATATCTGCGGCTTGGGCAGATGCTGCTACAATCTCCCTTACAATACAGTGGCGCATGGAATTTCGGACCCTCCGGCGAACGAAAAACAGTTCAGGACCTAGTCAATGCCATCCGACAGAACGTGAGCCATTCGCTTAGTGTCGAAGTATCAAACCAGCATCGTTTTGAAGAGAGTCCCCATTTGGCTGTCGATAGCCGAAAAGCGCAACGACAATTAGGATGGAGACCCGTGTGGAATTTCGAGACCAGCATGCGAATGACCGTAGAGTGGTACCAACACTGGATGGATGGTGACGATCCCAGTCAACTGATGAGTATGACCACGAACCAAATTTCCACGTTTATTCAAGACGCCGACTGGGTTTCCTGGGCGGAGGTGTCCTCATAATACGGGCAGAGCGTATTCGAAAATTTTTGGAAGAGGAACTTCAGGTTTCGGTTCCAGCATTCCCCATCCCGATAGAACAAGGAGTGCCGGTTAGCGGAAAGGTTTACGGCTTTGAGGAATTAGTCTTTGGCATGGAGGCTCTCCTCGACGGATGGTGGACCAGCGGTGCATATTCGCTACAGTTTGCGCGACAGCTGGCGCGATATCTCAATGTGCGCCACGCAATACTTACGAATTCTGGTTCATCGGCCAATTTGTTGTCTCTTTCAGCCTTGACGTCAGAACAGCTGGGCGAGAGGCGGTTGAAGCCAGGCGATGAGGTCATTGTACCCGCCACCTCCTTTCCTACAACCTTGAACCCCATCATTCAAAACCAGTTAGTCCCAGTTCTGGTGGATATTGAACTCGGCCATTACAACCTCGCGATGGATGCCTTGGAAGAGGCAATTTCCCCACGGACTCGAGCCATCATCGCCGCACACACATTGGGCAACCCTTTCGATCTGGACCGTGTGACAGCATTAGCAGAGCGCCATAACCTATGGCTCATTGAAGATGCCTGTGACGCCTTGGGAGCGCAATGGCGAGGTAAGATGGTTGGGTCCTTCGGTGACTTGTCCACCGGCAGCTTCTATCCCGCCCACCACCTCACCACGGGAGAAGGAGGGGTTGTCTACACGAACCGACCACGGTTAAAGACCATCGTGGAGTCCTTTCGCGATTGGGGCCGAGACTGCTGGTGTGAAACCGGCTGCGATAATACGTGCGGAAAGCGCTTTACCTGGGAACAAGGATCTCTTCCCTATGGCTACGATCACAAATATACGTATAGTCATATCGGCTACAACCTAAAAATGACTGATATCCAAGCGGCTATCGGATTGGCACAAATCGCCCGTTTGCCGCAGTTTATAGAACGCAGGATCCAAAACTTTGCCGTTTTACACGAACGACTGGCCGATTTGAGCGGTCAACTCATACTTCCTCGCTACCACCACCAGGCCAAGCCAAGTTGGTTTGGATACCCGATCACACTTCGCAGTGGAGAAACGCCATCCCGCCTGGAGGTCATTGCACGTCTCGAGGATGCCGGCATCCATACCCGGCTCTTATTTGCTGGTAACGTGCTGCGGCAACCAGCGTATCGCACGAGTACGTTTCGGGTCTCCGGAACCTTAGATATGGCCGACGTAGTGATGCATCACTCATTTTGGGTAGGCGTTTATCCAGCACTGGGAGCAGAGAGTATGCATTACATTGCGGACACGTTGCATGCCATTTTAGCAGGAAAGGTGGGCACGTCATGAAGGTCGTCATTCTCGCGGGAGGACTGGGCACCAGGCTATCCGAGGAGACGGTGGTAAAGCCGAAACCGATGGTGGACATCGGTAGCAGGCCAATTATATGGCACATTATGAAATTTTATGCCGCACAAGGCTTCAACGAGTTTATTGTCTGCTTAGGCTACAAAGGATATCAAATAAAGGAATATTTCATGAATTATTTCATTCACAGTTCGGATGTGACCATTAACCTTAAGACTAACGAAATCGAGTGGCATCACTGTGCTTCCGAACCATGGACTGTCACCTTAATCGATACAGGGGCCCAGACCCAAACCGGAGGGCGCTTGGCCAAAGTCAAGAAATACATTGGCAATGAGACGTTTATGATGACCTACGGAGACGGGCTATCCGATGTGAACTTACACGAGCTCGTACGAAAACATAACCGGTACCCAAAAACTGTGGCTACCGTGACAGCGGTCCAACCATTGGGAAGATTTGGTGCCATAGATATGGATGCATCGGGTCTAGTCACGAGTTTCTTTGAAAAGCCCAAAGGGGATGGGGGATGGATTAACGGGGGGTTCTTTGTGCTTGAACCATCCATCTTCGACTTCATTCATAACGACCTCGAACCCTTTGAGGATGCTCCTTTGATTCGTGTAACGCGCAAGGAGGCCTTGTACGCCTATCAACACCGGGGATTTTGGCACCCCATGGATACCTTGAGGGACAAAACCTATCTCAACCAGTTATGGGACGCTCATGAGGCGCCATGGAAGGTTTGGGACTGATAGGGATGAATATTCTTATACTGGGAGCAAGCGGGTTTATTGGAAGCTGGGTCACGAAGGAACTATTAGATCAAGGATTTAGAGTCACCGGCGTAGTTCGGCCCAACGCGCGCGGGAAATGGCGAATCGACTCGGTAGCCTCACAATATCCAGCATTCTCAGTGATTCAGGCGCTGGAACTCACGGCCAGTGGACTCACGCCGATACTCCAAAGCGCCCCACGTTATCATGCGTTAATTAACTGTGTGGGCGATGGTATCGATCCCCAGCGCCAGAGTTGGCCGGATTTGTGGAAGGCTAACGTGGATGTAAATTGTGAAGCCGCGGAGGTGGCATCTGCCTTGACCATTCCACGAATGATTGTCGCGGGATCGGGATTCGAGTATGGATTCAGCGAATCGGACCAGAAATTCGACGAGAACACGCCGTTAAAACCGACCACACCATACGCTGCCAGCAAAGTTGCGGGGTTTTATGCGATCAAGGAAAAATGCCAGGCATACGACATTTGTCTCGATTATCTACGCGTATTTGGTGCGGTTGGCGCAGGAGACAACCCCCATCGACTGCTGCAGTCCACCATCCAGACCCTCTTGCGAGGAGAACCACTCAATTTGACCGACGGATATCAGGTGCGAGATTTTGTGGCTGTCGACGATGTGGCACGCGCATTTGTAGACATTCTCAAATGGGAACAACCACACCGCGCGGAAGTGTTCAATGTCGCGACAGCCCATGGCAAGACGGTACGAGAATTTGTCATAGCCATTTGCCGACATATGGGTGCCTCAGAGTCTTTACTGAACTGGGGAGCGCGACCGAATAGGCAATCCGAGGGCCGCTATTGGATTGGCGATAATGAAAAGATTCGTCAGATGATTGGATGGTCTCCCCGAATCGACTGGCAAACCGTCGTTCAAGAGGCTTGTCACTTCTATCTTCAAAAATCCAAGGACTTCGCACCGTAGCGTAGGACTCATCGCATCCACGCTAACGCGCCCCACATCAAGACTGCTCGCCCGTCGCTGAGATAATCAAGTCGAGACATATAGTTGCTACGACGCACACTCAATGTAGTCATCGTGTCAAGATTCCTCACACTCATCACTCCGCACCCGTACCGTTACCCTAAGTAGTCCATATACGATTTATTCAGATCAACAACCCAGGGGTTATGTCCGTTTCGTTGGTCGACTGGAGGAACTTCCAAGTATTGTCCGTATATGTTCGTCAAGTACTTTTCGCATTGGTTTGGTACCGGAAGTTGATGCCCTTCGAATTCGAGGTATCTCGGCGTCCCGAATATGGCGCGATCCATAATCTCGCGTCGACCCCCCACGCGGTTAGCCCAGTTATCTGCGTGGTCGAGAGAGACTCTCGATATCACCCAGTCCATGGCAAGACACCGCAAAAAGGTGAGTCTTTGCGATAGACCGATGGGGATGCGGCGCGCCACTTTAAAGAAAAATTCCTGCACTCGCTGCATTAGCAACCTGTTAGGAACACCATCAAGAGGAAACACATCGATAAAAATCCCGTGATGAATCTTGAGTTTCTGCAAGCCAGTCTCAATAAAGGTCGTATTATTGCTATTTACCTTCGCATAAGGAAACGGAAAATGTGGTTGCCTTCTGTAGGTCTGTAAATAATAGGCATCGGCCAATTCTTTAAGAGAGACCTCCAGGAACCGTTGATAGTCGTGTCGTGGAAGAGCTATATCGATATCATCGTCCCAAGGTATAAAACCCCCATGTCGTATAGCGCCTAACGCCGATCCCCCAATCAAATAGTAGGTGAGCTGATGCTTCTTGCATAGGCGATCCACTTCCAACAGCATCTCCAGTTCTTTCATCTGCAACTGTCTTAACTGAATATCATTCACGACCATCCCCCTGACTTTGACCACATTATCTTTCACGTTGGTCTCCATACCACCCGTACTTTGTAAGTTCTAGCGTGACCCCGAAAAGTGATGGCTTGATCCACCACGCACCATCTAATCTTTCGAAGAAATACTACCGAGGCGACTTTTTGGCATAAGTTGAGTCATATGGGGTTTCCCTCGTTTTTCCCGGTCGTGTCAACAAATCGACGCGACGAAGACCTAAGGGCAACGACATCCCTCCCCTTCGCCTGACCTGGCGCACGATATTGACGATCTTCAACGGTACACATCGCATCAGCAAAAGCTTTGCAGATTCAAACGACCAGTGTGTCAATCCGTAAGCCACGAAAGGACGCCACATGGTCGGGTCCTCGCGCGATGCCCAATATCGACAGCGCGCTTCGGCGTCATGATACAAACGATGTAACTCCTTGAATTGATCAAACCGACCGAGGAGAAAATGATACATATCACGGGTTGCCTCGGCATATTGCCACTCAGTTGCTCTGACCGTGGTGGATGATGGATGAATGCGATAAAAAGCTAGCCTCTCAGAAGACACCGCGAGATTAAATCCCGAAAGGGACAAGACGTTCCACCATGTCCAATCAAAAAACATGTTGTCGACAAATCCAATGTTTCGCACCGCCTCGACCGGGAATAGGGTAGCGCATAACCCCACCCAATTTCTCCTGAAAAACAACCGTGGCTCGCAGTACACTCCCGTCAGCAATGACGGACGATCGCCGATGAGATGTCCATCGGCATCAATGTGGCCAAAATCGACCGTGTAGAAACAAGGATCTGTGCGTGAGCACAGGGCGCTCATCCCATGACTCAAAAACTCCGGAGCCAGCAAATCGTCGTCTGACAATATCACCGCATAGCGGCCCCGTGCGCAGTGCAACGCAAACCAAATGTTTTCTTGCATCGAAGCCCATGACGGTTGCTCATAGACGTGAATCCTAGAATGACGAAGCGTTGCCAAGAAAGACTGGGTGGAGTCTGTAGACGCGTTATTGACGATCACAATCTCAAATTTGTCATAGTCTTGGGCCAAAGCAGACTGCACTGCTTGTTCGAGAAGCTCCCGCCGATTATAGGTTGGTATAATAATGCTCACCTCGGGAGTATCATTCATTCATCATCACATGCTCCTCTCAACACGTCCTGAAGAATTACTCGTTCGTATAGCGCAATCCTTCGAACAGGGATCATTGTCGCAAAACTCGTAGTCCTATCACATCACCCCACATGGGCGAATTGCGATCACCCTCGAAGAACCATCCATCTCCCGAAATCATGACAATTTCCCGTCCTTTTAGATCAGCCACCAAAGCTCCTCAATCGGCCGTGCAAAAAAAGCGCGATGTATAAGTGACTCCGGATGCTTATCCCGTCTATCACACAAGAGGGTGCGATATCGACCTTTCAGTGATGCCATAACGGGGTTAAAGAATTCCCTAAAGTGCCCAGTATCTTCCCTCGTCACCCCCAAGGTCTTTCCCGTCACCTTTTAATCACCCGTCGAGGTGATAGGTTTTCCGCTGACAACATGCCACGCTATAGAACAAGTTCGTCGTGGCCGATTCGACCGGAAGATTGTCACAAAATCTACGTTTTCGAAATAAAGCCATATGAAAAAAGGTTGGCAACCACGGACATGCTCACGTGTCGGACCCGACGAAAACCATGCGGTGGAAAATCAGACTACGGATATTGGCTCGAATTTCAAGCAAAGCTGAACCCCCCATTGACCGGCATATCCCACAAAGAAAGATTTGCGCGATCATGCCCGGTCCCTACAAATTAACGCCATTACACGGTGGGGCAGCATGGTTAACGGTAATTTCTGGGAGGGCTTACATGCGTGTCGCAGTGGTGTTTTTAGATTACGCCCCAATTCATGCGTTTAAAGACCAGGGCATGTATATGCGTGCTCTTAAGCTGGCAGGATATGACGCCATTTTGGTCACGGCCGAAAAACCTGAGCTGACTGACTATCAATCACCCGACTTCGAAATCATTTCGGTCAGCCGGAAAGAGATTTTGTCCGGTCAAGTTTGGGATTCGACCTCTGCAGACGTGGTCATTGGCATCAATTGGTTTAGTCGTCACTTTCTCCATGCCGCCGATAATCTTTGGCAACGTAAAATACCCCTCATCATCAAGGCAGACACAGATGGATATATCAGCCCACGCCTTTGGTTAAAGGAATCGTTGCGACGAAGCGTACACCAGTCTAACCATGGTCATGTCAGTCTCATAGGTGCCGCCAAGACTCT
>NZ_JBYCKN010000152.1:0-10214 GCF_057473405.1 Sulfobacillus sp. TH-112 | reverse complement strand
GGTTATCGAATAAACCGGACCAAAAAACCGAGCAAACCAGCTAAATCTTGAGAAAGGATGCGCTAGCGAAATTCCACGAAGCTTGGGACAACCTCCCATCCAGCAAGGCCGTCAGAGCGGCCTGAAACTCTTCGGACATCGTTATCATTCCCCTTCCGTTCTATCGATCACCGTACGATACCAACGATCCATGCGGGCCATCGGGTCAATCGTTAAGTGGATGAACCACTCGCGAATGGCGAGTTTGAGCCTGTCAATGTCAGATACGGTATAGGCACATACCGTTTCGGGGGCATCAGAATCGTCATAGAAGCGGTGATGCACCAACTGCGAGAGGACGTCACGAAAAAAATCTGTCGACTCCTGGTTTTCTTCCCACAGTTCCTGTACGCTGAGCGAATCGGCGTGCCCGGCCTGACCTTGCACCAAGTACACGCGATGAATGATTTTGTCGTCCGGGATGGAGCGATAAAAAAGGTCACCCGTCTCATAATTCGACCCGGTCGACAGGATGTGCTATCCTCACCATACATAGGATGTCATTCATTTCACCGCACGATAATCCACTTTGCCGCACGAAGGAGAGTAAGCTATATGTGCCACCATCGCACCGCGTATCGGCCCCTAAACCATCGGGGAGGTGGTCCGCTTACCCGAGAGGGACAGCGCGGATGAAGAATCCGATAGTCCCAAAATCCCCCGATTCCGGTACTAGCTCGCCACGACGGATCGGGCGACTAACGGTCTGGATCATTTATGGCATCGGACTGCTTCTGCTCATGGGTACGGTGGAGTACGGCGATCTCCAAATCAATTCGTTTGTGGCGAATGCGGTCGCTTTAGGACATTGGAATGTCTATCACTACTTCTCGTTGATGCCGGCCCTACGTCCTATTGCTACGGTCATGCCCCCGGGGTACTATCTGCTAGTCGGGTTGTATCTTAGTGCTCTTCATCTGATGCACCTGGACCCCGTCCCTGTTCAGCCCCACCAGCTCTTTTTGCAGATTTTTGGCGTCGTGCGCGGATGGCGGGTGTTCGTCGGCCTCGTATTGCTCAAGGTGCCTAATCTGATCTCGATGGGCGTCGGAGTGTGGGCGATTAGGCGGATGGCGAAGCGATTCGCTCTTCCCTCGTATACCATCACGGTGTTGTGGCTGCTGAGTCCTATTCTCCTCATCACATCATTCATGCAAAGCCAGATGGATATTATGCCAGCGACGTTAACTCTTGTTGCGCTGATGCTTCTGGATGAAGACCGCCCGACCGTCGCATTTGTGATCTTGGGCTTAGCGGCTAGTATTCAAGTGTACCCGTTGCTTTTCGCTCTTCCGACCGCTCTTCTGTTAGCCAAGGGCAATATCGGAAAGGTAATTAAATGGGGGTGTGCGGCGGCCATTCCTTTTTTGGTGCTATTAGCGCCTTTTGCGGGACGACCGCTAATCCAACGCGTGTTTTTTGCCCGGGACGGGGCGAGTCTGTTTAACAGTGTTCGGCTAGGCATTGTACCGGTCCACCTGTGGCTTTTAATGTATGCGTTAGTCTGCGTTACGGCATGGCACATGAGCCCCCGCTACGCGTCCTTTAAAGGGGTCCTCTGGACCTGGCTTGCCGTCGGCGCGTCAATTTTGATTTTTTCTTATTGGCTGCCGCAATGGATGGTGTGGATTGTGCCCATGGCCATCATTTTTTCTGGTCTCGACACGCGATTTTTGTGGCTCTGGATCAGTGTGAACTTGCTGTTTGTCGCGAATAACGTCCTAGCCTTTCCCCACAATTTGGATGGGCATCTGTTTCATTGGCTATCGGGGCACTCGGTACTATGGACCTACCCGCAACTGACGGGGCCCCACGGGCCAGCCGCCATTTACACGTTATTGATTATCGGCATTGGGGCCCTCGTTTATCGCGCCTATCAATTGCTTGAGGACACGGCGCCGGCCGCACCTCCCCCTTCATGGCTGGGGTTATGGTATAGTCTGCCATTGCTGCTGTATCTTGTGGCGGTGGTGGCCCAGCAAATCATTCCGTTATAGGGAGACCGAGGACAAGACCAATGTCAGGTTTTTTAGATCACCCGCATGGGCGAGCGATCCTCCTCGTTTTTATACAGGCATTGTAGAGTTTTGTTCTTGTTTGCTCAGGTTTTTTGATTATTGCGATAAACTAATTAGTAGAGGAGGGGAATTATGGGAGCCGGATATACAATAATAGACTTATTTTCAGAAGAACAAGTTCTGAAATTTGGAATGACCGCACATCAGGTTTTATGCATCCCAGACTGGGCCAGGGGATATGGTTATATCGAGCAGCACCGGAACAATTATTAATTTGGGACCGGTTCAGCCATCGTACGTAGCATCGTGGACCCATGAGGGGTTGCCATCTCACGCACCTGTTACCATTACACTAACACCTCAGATCGTGGATAATGGTACGGTAACATACAGTGGGCAACCCATTCCAATCACGTGGGGTCCGAGTGCCAACGGAACAGCAGACTCGTTTTGGAATGCGAATGGCCATGGTACTAACGCCCGTTTTTCAGTTCCATCAGCAGACGGTACCACAGGTACCGTAACCGAATATCTTGGAGCCTTCAGGTACCCGGAGGCCTGTTTCAACGGAGAATATTTTGTGCAAAGTTTGAGTGGAGAGGTATTCGTAAACTGGACTTCAGTCAGTGGTTGGGGTAGTAGCGACATATTGACTGTTAATCTTGATACCGCTTGGAGTTCAGATGGACCATATAAATTCATGATGACGGGTTACAGTGCTGATGCCACTCGTACAAGCAATTGTAGTGATTGTGGTACCGATACTTCTTGTTTTGAATATCAATCCAAAGCCTACCAATCAACATGGATTTTCAATGGGCCGTCTAATCCCTATGGGGAAACGTTGGTTAGTTTAGGAGATACCTTAACGTTAACTAATTTACCTGTTTTATCTCCGCAACCACCGGTCTATTTTAGCTATGTTGGTAGCAATTCTGGCGACCTTATCAAACAACAATCTATTGTTCCCGTTAATGGTAGTGTTTCCATACCTTGCAATCGAATGGGTGCCATTTGGATTAGTGTGCCCGTTAGTACGGAGAGTACAATCACTTACTATTGCAACGTCCAACAATAATGATCTTTTAACGCTCTGGGATGTCGGCTGATTACGCACGCTAACTGTTTTCGGAATCGAGACACCTCCACCCATCATCCTGCACGATGACCATCCAGACATCGTCCTCAGGGGTCCGCTGCAGAGTGATATCCACCGCAGACGCACCAGCCCGCGTCGAGTTCTGAAGCTGCTCCGCTAGGGCGTTGCCCAAGGAACTAAAGAATTGCGGCAAATGGGATAAAAAGCGTGAGGCATCAACATCCAACGTCATGGCTGACACCGGCATCCCTCCTTCATGAAATGCCGCCGCCCCTCTCCGGCGGGACGCCGGAGAACGCCCTCGCGAACAGCAAAAGCCCGCCTCCGAAGAGACGGGCTATAATGGATTCGAGGGTACGCTCCCACGCGACCTCCTAGAAAGGGGGTGGGGGCGATGCACGTTCAGATATCGGTTTCCTTAGCCAAGGTAGTAACACTCTATCTGATCTGGCGAACCCGGCGCAAGCGTCGGTAGCCCTCGAATCCTACCGTCCCGGCTCACACCCGGGGCGGTTCTTGCTTATAATATACGCCGCGTGCAGCGGGTATGCAAATCGCGCTAAGACGACGCGCGTTGTACATCGGTGACCCGCCCGCCCTGGAAGTCCACCCACCCCTCCGCATACACCCAGACGATTTGGGGATGGCCATCATAGGTGTTGTGGAGAATCGACTGAGCACGACCCCAGAGCCGTGTGACCTGCGCCATCGTCTCGCCGTCCGGCAGATAGGGCGCGGAGGACGAGCCAGCTGAGGATGAAGCCGAGGTCGTACTGACAGTCCATGGCGTCGCCTGGGCCCACAAGGCATTAAACCAGGCGAGGGCTTGGGCATGAATCGCCGCATTGGCGGTAATAAGCCCCACTTCCCGATTATCGTCCAACGACACCTCCGAAAAGTTTTGTGAGCCGACGAACGTTTGCTAAGCCGTGACAATCAATTTGGCATGGATATAGGGTGAAACCAGGGTACGGACCTGAACGCCCGCGCGAACCAGTTGGGTCGCATAACCCTGCAACACCTGCGAATGGACGGATTGGAGCACCGGGATCGCCGCTTTCCGTGCCGGAAAGCTGTTCGCTTGCGCCACATAGGATAGCGTTTTTCCGGACTTCTCATAGGCTTCCTTGCGTTCGGCGAGCAAGCGATTGTAAAGCAGCGGGCAATGTTCTAAGGTCTCGTCGATGAGTTGTGGCTGTCTCTTATTGGGGTACAGACGGTATTTGAACGATTGGCGCCTGGTTAATGTCCTTTCTGGTCTTCGATATAGCGCTTAACCACATCGAGTGGCACCGCGCCCACCGTGGCCACAAAATACGAATTCGTCCACAGCGATGGGAGCTTGCGTTTCAGAGATGGGAATTCTTGACGAAGCACATGGGAGGTATAGCCTTTCAACTGCTTGACCACCCGATGAATCCCAAACTGCGGATCGCACTGGATGAGGAGATGCACGTGATCGGGCATGACGTCCATTTCTACGATGTCTGTCTGGAGCTCATACGCTTTGTTGCGGAGTAACTCTTTCAACCGGGTATCCACCCCATCGACGAGCACTTTCCGTCGATATTTCGGGCAGAACACGACATGGTATTTGCAGTCAAACGTGATATTGTGATTGCTTTCCGTCGTGCGACCCATGTCACTTCACCGATTAAATTATACCACCAATGGATAGATTGTACCAAGCAATCTACTGCGCAGTGGCATTACCCGGAGGGGAACCGATTGGGGTCTCCCCTCATCGAGAGGGAAGACCCCAGCGGCTTTCATCCCCATAGGTCAACCCAGGGGTTTTTCGCCGCTATTTTATAATGGCGATGAGACCAAGTGATGCCACTCTGCAACCGGTATGGACCGAGTTCGGTCGTATCAAGGCACTCGGTTTTTCGAGATTACCCGCGGGAAATGGGCAATCGATCTACGGGACGCCAATATTACGGCTGGTTCAGTGATACAGTATACTATCGTTAATCATCGTCTATTCGTAAGGGGGAGATTCATTTAGAGAATAGCGTCCTCTCATTTTCTGAGCCCTTGACTTTCACGGACCAGTGGAATCACGGCGTCCCGCGCCATTCGGCAATGCGGGAACCGCCGATCCAGATTCATCACCTTGGCCCGAATACCCTCATGATGCGACAAAGCAAAACCGTATCATACGAGGCACCTTTTCTCTATCTGCTATTTGGGCGCGAGCGGGCCGTGTTATGGGACACTGGAGCCACGACAGATCCCAGCGCCTTTCCGCTGCGATCCACCATCGACGCGGCCATCAGTGAGTGGTTGGCGGAGCACCCCTGTGAGCGCTATGAGCTCATTGTGGCGCATACCCATGCGCATGGCGACCACATCGCCGCCGACAGACAATTTACGGACCGCCCCCAGACCACGATCGTGGGCCACGGGGTCGACGCCGTCCAGTCGTTCTTTCACATTGCCGATTGGCCTTCAGGTATCGGCGTGTTGGACTTAGGTGGCCGAATGTTAAACATTCTCCCCATCCCCGGCCATCAGCCTGCGTCAGTAGCGGTCTACGACCCCTGGTCGGGATTGCTCCTCACAGGGGACTCACTCTATCCGGGACGACTGTATGTCAGTGACTACCCAGCGTTTGTCGCCAGTGTGAGGCGCCTGGAAGACTTCAGGCAGAACCACCCCATCTCTCAAGTATTGGGCTGTCACGTCGAAATGTCCCGCACAGCCGGTCGGGACTATCCTTTGGGGGCCACGTATCAGCCCCATGAAGCCTCCCTGGTGTGGTCTCCCCGGCACATAGGCCAAGTACTTAAAGCGATAGAGACCGCCAGTGCCCCCGGAATCCATCGTTATGAGGAATTTATCATTGTCCACGGGCAGTCGATCCGCGTGATTGCACCGCTCCTCTTGCGAGGTTTTCTGTGGAAAGTCGGCTACCGACTGCGAAGATAACGGCATCGGTGTACTCGCCCTCACTTAAAGGCGCTGTGACACCGTATGCCCGCCAAACGCGGCAAGCCCACCCATGATCTCAATGAACACCGTCGCCAACACAGATAATGCAACCAATGTGAAGTACGGGCGATGTTGAATGTAGAGCCATATGCCAATGATCACGCTCAGGATCAAAACCTCTGGAACGGGAGCGTTCACGGTGTGCTTTAGTCCAACTCCGTGATGCGGGGCGCCAATCCATCAGACTCACCCACCCTTGAACAATCATCCGCAAATCCTGCCCAATGAGTGGGGAAATATGCCACACGGCGGCGGGCATCCGCCCGGACAGGGAATCCGTAGGGGCAAAAAATCCGAACCTGGTGTCCGAACGGCATCCGCCAGTACTGCGCCCAACCGTTTGGCCAAGAGATACGTTTGTGCCAAGTCCGGGTCAAAGGCCCGCAGTTCATCGATGTGGAGCACACTCTTTAAGCGTTTGAAGGCGATTTCGATGTGCCAGCGGCGCCGGTAGAGTTCTAAAATCTCGGCTGCGTCCGCAGCCGTCTCTGAGATTTTAGTCCTCAACCAAGAGCACTTGTCGCCCGAGCCAGAGTTGGTCCAAGACTTACTCACCATTACGCATGTCTTTTCAGCCCGATTGTAGGGATTACGGACCTATCGGCAAAGCTTAAAGGAGGCCCTCCATGCCGACATTGGCCCACAAGATCCGACGCCGGATCAGATCCGGTTCTTTAAGCAAGCCGCCGGTACGTGCCGTTGTAGTGTATCGAATGGTTGTCTCATTACTTAGCGCACGAGGAAGGCCCCTGACCATGATTACGGCTATGCGCGCATCAAAAGTACAACCACCCAAGGTTTGCGGACCCAGGTGCACCAGCTCACGGCCTACGGGTGTGACCCGATCTTTCAGGAAAAGAAAAGATCTCAGAACGGGGTGGCCTTGGTCGTGCTCAACATGGGCGGGGCTATGGTCGACACGACCCCCTCACGGGACTGATCTCCCAGGGCACACAATTCAGCAATGAGGACCTCATTTGCTATAGACGGACGATTCATGGCCATCAATGGGGTGTCCGTCCCACTTCCGGTCTTAACCGAAACCGGGACCACCAGGAGTCTACCGTGTGTGGCATGGGAGTGGGATCCCCAGTCTCAGCACAACTCCCCACTGGGGCTTTTGCCATGGGATGCCACGTCCATCGACTCGACCGCCTCGATAGCGCTGTCATCGCTATACAAACCGCCACGCGACCAATAGAGGCGCGGTGAGAGGAATTCATGTGAATGCCGTGGCACTATCACTCCAGTCCTATCAAAAAAGGCCGGACTGTACCCGGCCTCTCTGATATCTCTGTACACTGTCCTACCGCATTCTCCCTAAGTGCGGCGCATATAGGCGCGCACTGTCAAGGGAGCGAATATCGCCACAATGATGGCAGCCCCAATGAGCGAAGTGACCAGATTGCTATTCACCGTCCCGGTATTGGCCAAGTCGCGAATCGCCGTCACAAGATGCGAGACCGGATTCACGTTCACAAATCCTTGCAGCCAGTGCGGCATGGTTTTTGCTGGCACAAAGGCATTAGAAAGAAAGGTCAGGGGAAAAAGAATGATCATGGAAATACCCTGTACGCTAGATGCAGTGCGGGCAATCACTCCAAAGAAGGCAAAAATCCAACTAATCGCCCAGGCGCAGGCGATGACCAACACCCCGGCAATCGCCACATGATCTAGCCCTCCCTGCGGGCGGTAGCCCATGATATAGCCCATCGTAATAGTCAGCACGGTGGCGATGAGGTATCGAATCGTGTCGGCTAATAGAGCGCCCGCCAGGGGCACAATGCGTGCAATCGGGAGCGCCTTAAATCGATCAAAGACTCCAGTATCCATATCTTCACGAAGCTGCGTTCCGGTCACAATGGAGGTGGTGATTACCGTTTGCACCAAGATACCAGGAATAATGATAGGGAGATAGTGCTGCACGTTCCCCGCAATGGCCCCACCGAAAATATAGGTAAACATTAAGGTGAAGATAATCGGTTGGAACGTCACGTCCATTAGCTGTTCCGGGGTACGCCGGATTTTCAGAAGAGTCCGATAGGCCATGGTAAGAGACTGCTGAATGGTTTGGCCGAGGCTAATGCTCCTTCTCGTCGGCATGGTCAGTATGTCTCGGGTCGTCATGATGGGCTCATCTCCTTAAGATCGTTGTCGGAACTCTTGTCGTCAGGCACCCCGTGCCCCGTAATGCTTAAAAATACTTCATCTAGCGTCGGCTTCTGCACACTGAGAGAAGCGGTATGAATATGGTGTTGCCGAAAAGCCATTAATAAATCGGTCACCTGTTCTGCATCCGTAATCGGAGCGGTCAGCCGTCCTTCCGGAGACACGAAGACCTGGCCAACTGCCAGCATCTTTTCGGCAATTTGGCGTGCCTCTAGGGAGAGGGCCGGATCTTGCAATTGCAGATGCAGGGAAGATGTTCCAAGAGACGATTTCAATTCGTCCACGGTGCCTTCGGCGACCACTCGCCCCTGGTCAATCACCGCGATTCGGTCCGCCAATTGATCCGCTTCATCAAGATATTGCGTGGTCAAGAGCACGGTCGATCCCGTCGCCACTAAATGCCGAATGGTGTCCCACATTTGCGCGCGAGTCCGGGGATCAAGACCGGTGGTGGGTTCATCGAGAAAAATGAGCGGTGGCTGGGCAATGAGGCTCGCCGCTAAATCTAAGCGACGCCGCATTCCCCCCGAAAACTTCTTTAAGGGACGTCGTGCGGCCTCGGTGAGATGAAACTCTTCCAGCAATTCTTCCGCCCGCCGGCGTGCGTCGGCTCGGCTGAGACCTAACAGCCGAGAAAAAATAATCAAATTCTCGGTCGCACTGAGCGACTCGTCGACCGACGCATATTGGCCGGTAACACCGATTAACTGGCGCACCACATGCGGTTCCTTGCGGATATCGTGGCCAAAAATTTTCGCCTCTCCCGCGGTGGGGCGAAGTAGGGTCGCCAGCATGCGGATAGTGGTCGTTTTCCCCGCTCCATTCGGTCCTAACACGCCATAAATCGAGCCTTTGGGCACCAACAGATCGACGCCATCCACAGCACGGTTATCCCCAAACTCTTTCACCAAGCCCTTGGCCTCAACAGCCCATCGGCTGTCCACGCTATTGGTATCGTTCATCTCATCTCTCCTCGTTCAGGACTTCATGGTTCATGCAGTGATTCTCTACCCGCTATATGAACACAACATGAACAGCAGTCCCTCACCGCGCCGAGGAAGTCCGTGGGAGGTGGATCGTCATGGTCGTGCCGACTTCGGGGAGACTCTGAAGCGTAATGTGTCCTGCATGCATGTCCACAATTTTTTTCACAATCGCGAGACCAAGACCACTGCCCGAACCGGTACGAGTCCGCGCCGCGTCCGCCTTATAGAAGCGCTCGAAGATACGGTCTTGTTGCTCTGGGGGAATGCCAATCCCCGTATCGGTGATGCTGATGGCAATATCGGTATCGCTCGCCTGCCCCGTGAGAATAATGTCGCCATACTCCGGAGTGAATTTAATGGCATTGGTCAACAGGTTGACCCACACCTGATAGAGCAAATCAATGTCCCCCATCGCCTGCAAGGGCGGTAGCGAAACCTCCAGGTGCAGCGACTTCTCTGACCATAGTGGCTCTAGAGCAATCACCGCCTCACGGATTTGACTATCCACGGCATGAGGCACGGTATGCATCGGGTGATAGCCGGATTCTAGCGAGGTCAATTTGAGAAGATTGTCGGTCAGGCGCGAGAGCCGCATACTCTCCGTATGGATAATATCCAAATAGGGCGCCTCGTCCCCATTCGGCGGATACGAGGCGCGCAGCAGTTGAGCAAATCCCGCCATGGCGGCTAAGGGAGATTGCAATTCGTGAGAGACGTTGGCAATAAATTCTTGCCGCAATGCCTCTAACTGACCCAACTCACTCGCCATCTCATTAATGCTTTCAATGAGTTGATTGGCCGGGTGATCAAAACCGTCGGTGCCCAGCACTTCAGGATCGAGCCGAACGCGAAAATTTCCTTGGGCAATCTGACTTATCCCGTCGACGATGGCTTGCCAGGCATTCTTTC
>NZ_JBYCKN010000151.1:0-23542 GCF_057473405.1 Sulfobacillus sp. TH-112 | reverse complement strand
TACCGCAACTCTCGCAAGATACTGGAAGAATGGGTCAAAGATTTTTGAGAGATAAGGTCAGACCAGAGGAGTCGATGAAATGGCGATACACGTAGCACCGTCCTTGCTGTCGGCGAATTTTGCGAATTTGGCGGAGGACATCCAGAAAGTGCAATCCGCCGATTTGTTACATATAGACATTATGGATGGACAATTTGTGCCCAATTTGACCATGGGAGCGATGGTGGTCGAAGCGATTCGTCGCACGACAGATTTACCACTTGATGTGCATATGATGATTGTGGAACCAGATCGCTTCTTGTCCGATTTTCGGAACGCTGGGGCGGATATGATTTCAGTACATGTCGAGGCCTGCGTCCATTTAGAGCGGACCATTGATCACATTCACCAGTTGGGGGCCTTGGCGGGCGCGGCTATCAATCCGGCGACCCCGGTCGAAATGCTTCGCGACATCATCCAGGAATTGGATTACGTCTTGGTGATGAGCGTCAATCCAGGATTTGGAGGACAAAAATTTTGGGCGCAGTCCGAGGACAAAGTGAAGCGAGTGGTGCAAATGCGTGGCGAAAAACATCGCCCGTTGATTGAGGTGGATGGCGGTATCAATGCCGAAACCGGCGCCATTATGCGACAATCGGGAGCTGATATCGTAGTGGCTGGGTCCTATATTTTCGGGCACCGCGACCCTGGGGAAGCCATTCGAATTCTGGGCGACCGATAAGGCACCTTTTTTTCTTATTCCCGTACCATGATCATTACCACGAGGTGGTGGTTTGAGGAAAAGGGAGTGAGGAGATGCGGACCTTTCGTTATACATGGATGCGCCGTGGTTCCAGCGCAAAAAAGACTTGGGGAATCATTTTTGGCCTTGCCGGGGCGGTATTAATAATTAAGATTCTGCCGTTATGGATTTGGCCATTCGGTATCGGGTTATGGCTTCTTTGGGCGGGTCTCGGACCACTCGTGGCCGGAGGTGCGCTAATTTGGATTGCGTGGCGAATGTTGACAGCATAAACAGGAGAAAGGATGAGAGCGATGCAGGTTCAAGTGGTTAAAGTGCCCAAGGTGGTGGGCAAAGTATTGCAATTAGTGCTGGGCCTTTGGGCGACTAAATAGCCCCGATGCGGGGATTTTGAGGTGATGAGGACGGATTATCGGATTCGGGCGACGGCAGCAGAGGGACTGATGCGGGTTGTAGCAGTGGTGACCACTGGTGCGGCACGTGAGGCGCAACTGGCACACCAGTGTTTGCCAGTCGCTGCCGCCGCCATGGGCCGGATGGTGAGTACCGTTGCCATCTTAGGGAGCGACATGAAAGAAGAGCCAGGACGTATTACGGTAGAAGTGAACGGTGATGGACCACTGGGTCGGGTGGTTGCGGAAGTCCGTCCCAATGGTCACTTGCGGGCACGGGTGCAGAATCCCAGCGTCGACCTGCCGTTGCGTGCTGATGGAAAATTGGCGGTCGGACAAGCCGTCGGTGACGATGGCTATTTTCGCGTGCTACGCCAGGACAGTGTAGGAGACTGGTATCAGGGACAGGTCGCGTTGCAATCCGGTGAAATCGGGGAGGATTTTTTGCACTATCTGACCCAGTCGGAGCAAGTGCCCAGTGCCGTTTCTCTGGGAGTGTTGGTGGGTCAAGAGGGTCTCGTCATTGGTTCTGGGGGAATTTTGGTGCAAGCTTTGCCAGGATGTGAACCACAGATTGTGGACGAGGTGGCGGCTCATTTTAGTGCGCTATCCAATATTAGCCGCCGATTGGCCGACGGGGAGCCGCTTGACGAACTGGTACGATCAGTCATTCGGGAACCCATTCATTGGTTAGGCGAAGAACCGCTAAAGTGGCAGTGTTGGTGTGAGCGTGAACCCATCAGAGACAGTCTCAAAGGATTACCTGACGAAGACATTCAGGACCTCATTGGTGACGGGGGAGCAGAAATTATTTGTAACTTCTGCCGCACCCGCTATCACTTTAGTATTGAGGAATTACAATCATTTCGGGGAGACGCGTCCTAAATGGCGCGCTCCACCCGACCAGAACGTAGACAGCGAGTGCAAACATAGATGCGTTTAGTACGACCATCAATGCGCGCTCGAACTCGCTGAATGTTGGGTTTCCAAACCCGTTTGGTCTTTTTGTGCGAGTGACTGACGTTATTACCGTGCACAGTGTGTTTATCGCAAATTTCGCAACGATACGCCATAATTCGGAACCTCCTTCGACGCCATGACATTCTTGGCTATGGTAACATAGGACATAATGGGATGCAAGTTCGAAAGGTTGGATGACATTGGAAAAACGGACAGAATGGGGACAAACCGTGATTCACGATGACGTGGTGGCCGCCATTGTGGCGCGTGCCACGTTGTCGGTGCCTGGAGTTCTCGAAATGAGTCATCGAGGGATTTCAGACAGTCTCAACAGCTTGGTTCGCCATGACATGCTGAGTCGTGGTGTCAAGGTCCAAGAGGCGGAGTCAGGACAACTCCTTCTCGACGTGTATGTGGTGGTGCAATATGGACAACGGATCGCGGAAATTGGCCGCGAAGTGGGGCATAAGGTGAATGACGCGTTAAAAGATGCGGTGGGTCAATATCCTCAACACCTCACGATCCACGTCGAAGGGGTGCGCTCCGGTGGTGAGTGATCAGCATCGAGCGCCCATGTGGAGAGTGATTGCCGCATCACTTGGGGCGTGGATGGACATGGCGCTCAGTGAATTAATGGCTGGCGAGGACCAGTTGAATCAATTGAATGTATTTCCGGTTCCTGATGCCGATACCGGATACAATATGGTAGCCACAGTGCGTGAAGCGGTACTTGCGCTGCGTCAGCATCCATGGAACTCCTTTGAAGGGGCATGGAAACATTTGGCCGATGGTGCCCTCAATGGAGCCCGTGGGAATTCGGGAATGATCTTATCCCAATTACTGCGAGGATTTGCGCAAGCGGCCGAAGGGCGATTGGGTTTTGAACCTGAAGAACTGATTGAAGCATTCCGCCAGGCCGCTCACCGGGCCCGCCAGCAGGTCGCCGAGCCGGTGGAAGGGACAATTCTCACCGTGGCAGATGCAATGGGGGCCATTGCGGTATCTGGGGATGTGGTGGCGGTGTTAGCTACGGCCGTTGAAGCCGGAGAGCGGGCCTTGCGCAATTCTGCGGGGAAGTTCAGTGCGGATACCGATAAAGACCTGGTGGATGCCGGGGGGCTCGGTTACGTCATGATGGTGCGAGGGTGGCTTAAGGCGGCACGAGGAGAAGAAGCGAAGGGACCTTTCGCGGGTCTAGAAGTGGAGGCGGTAGAAGCAGATGAAATCATAGCGGATATCCCCTTTTACTATGATGTGGAAGCCCTTTTATATCGCCTGCGACGGACCGATGCGGAAGAGTTCTTACGCACTAAGCTGCAACATCTTGGCAACTCCATCGTTGTCGCGAGCACAAGTTCGGCTGTGAAGGTTCATGTACATACCAATCAACCAGTGGCGCTGATGGCGCTCTTTATGGATGTGGGTGATGTGCGGCAAATGGAGTGGCTCGACATGCGGTACCAGGTGGAACGACGGACAACGCCTGTCACGAAGCTTCAGATTGCGGCCCCGTCCCATATTCATCCCATGTTTTCTGATTCCTATACGGTGATGGACCTGGATTCCTCACGAGATGGTCCGGACCGGTTGGTGATTGGAAGTGCCGAATCGTATCAGCGGGCACTCACCGTGGATTCGTTGGCGCTGGCTGGGGAGATCGTGCAAGCGTACGTGCCAGGCGATGACTGGGAAGCGAATCGGGCGCGCATGGTCGCCGCCGTAAACCGTCGCACCGTGATCCAAGTCTTTCGACACAACCAGAAATATCAGTTGAATGACAGGGTTTTTTCCGATAGAACCACCCTATCGCGGGCGATAGGCGAGATGGTTGACGGATTGGGATCCATAACGCTCTATCTGAGTCAAAATGCGAGCAGTGAGGAGGCGAAATTTTGGAAGGAGGTGCTAAACGCCCAACTCGTTCCCACACCGCATCCAAACCCGTGGATGGAGGTCGTATGGATGCCCTCGGATTAGCGGATAAAATTGAACGCTTACCTGGAGTTGGGCCCAAACGCGCGCAGGATTTCCACCGTATGGGCATTTCCACGATTGATGATCTGGTCACTTTTTGGCCTCGTCGTCATCTCGATCGTACCGAGGTCACGCCGATTAGTCACCTGACGGGTAACTTTACTGGGACCGTTCGGGGCCGCATTCGTTCGGTGTCGAACCACTATCTCTCGGCCAAACGAAGCTACCTGCGAGTGGCGCTCGAAGATAATACCGGGACTCTTGAATTGACATTTTTTCATGCCAATTGGCTGAAACAGCAATTGTTGCCCGGTAGGGAAATGATGGTCACAGGGCGTGTGGACGCGTTTCGCGGTCGACTGGGCATGACTCATCCGGAATTTGAAATGCTCGAAAAAGATCATCCGCCGCGCCTCGGCCTCATTCCCACCTATCCGCTGTCGGGGGATTTAAAGCAACGATTTGTGCAGGATTTGCAAATGCGGGTGATTCCTCAGTGGGCGTCACAAGTGGGCGACCCGCTCCCTAAAGAGATTTTGCAACAAGAGGGCTTGGTGGAACGCCCCTGGGCGGTGTTGCATGAGCATCTTCCGGCCTCGGTAGAGGATCTGGAGCGGGCTCGCCGTCGCCTAGTTTTTGATGAATTCTTGCGCATGTCACTCGCGGTACTATGGCTGCATCGACCGGATTCTATCGAAGTGGCTCCCCGTCTTAATCCTGATGTTCTTGTGGTAGAACGGTTTCGAGAAACGTTGCCATTTCAGCTCACAGCCGGACAAGTGGCAGTCTGGGAGGAGATTTCTTCCGATTTGGCCCAGCCCCAACCGATGGCGCGGTTGCTACAGGGGGATGTGGGGTCAGGGAAAACCATTTTGGCGGTGCTGTCTATGGTGACGGCGGTCGGGTCGGGCTACCAAGCGGCCTTAATGGCGCCGACGGAACTTTTAGCGGAGCAACACTACCTGTTGTTGCAGCAGCTTTTGGCACCGCTTGACATTGAAGTTGTCCTCATCACCGCTCGCGGACCCGACCGTCGCCACGCTGAGGAACGCATTCGCTCGACGGAACCATTAATCGCTGTGGGCACGCAGGCGTTGTTGTCGGACAGGATTCACTTTGGTCGTTTAGCCATGGTGGTGGTGGATGAGCAGCACCGTTTCGGTGTGCGTCAACGGGCCGGACTGGGGGAAAAGGGAGTCTTCCCTCATATGCTGGTCATGACGGCTACCCCCATTCCGCGTACCCTGGCGCTGACGGTTTATGGAGACCTGGAGGTGTCCCGTATTACGGGACTTCCTCCCGGACGAAAGCCCATACAAACCGTGCATCTCTCAATGAAGGACCGACGCCAGGCCTATCAGCGGGTGATGGATGAGGTGCGACGTGGGCACCAGGCCTATGTGATTTGTCCGTTAGTGGAAGAGTCTGAAGAAGGTCAAGGGAAAGCTGCCACGCTGCTGGCAGAAGGAATGCAGCGGATTCCCGGTTGGCGGGTAGGTCTCATCCATGGACGGATGACGCAGCAGGAGAAGTCTCAGGTCATGGAGCGATTCAAGGAACGGGACATTGACGTATTAGTGGGCACAACCATTCTTGAAGTGGGGGTAGATGTTCCCAACGCGACCGTCATGGTAGTGGAAGAGGCGGATCGGTTTGGATTGGCTCAATTGCATCAATTACGGGGGAGAGTGGGCCGCGGACAGCATCCCGGGGCGTGCTATTTGCTGGCTGATCCGGCCACGGTTGAAGGGCAGTCGCGGATACAAGCGCTGGTGGAGTCCCAGGACGGATTGAGATTGGCGGAGCAGGACTTAGAGATTCGCGGTCCTGGCGAAGTGCTAGGGATGAGGCAGCATGGGGTCGCAGGCTTTCAATTGGCTAATCCTCTTAAAGATTTGGCGCTGCTGGAGAGAGCTCGGCAGGTCGCGCGCCACATTTTATCCGTGGACCCGGAGCTCAGACAGTCAGAGTGGCAACCGCTCAAAGCATGGGTGTTTAGCGCTATAGCGGATGCCTTGCCTGGGCATGTTTTGCATTAACGATGCGAGGCATAGAACGGGATCTTGACGACAGCCTGACAATGCGCTAGGCTATGAAGCATTGAATAGGTAAGCGATGAATGGGGAAAGTAGCTACCGATAATCTTTGTAGCGAGTTGGGGATAGTGCAAGCCCAATAGGAGAAAAGTAGTGAATGGGCCCATGAGCTGCTACCCGAAATGTAGGCGTAGCCGGATTCTTCCACCGTTATCCCGGAAGGCATATCGGGCGTGATGAACGTTCCTGTATGGCAAAGCGAGACCTTCAGGTCTAATTTGGGTGGCACCGCGGAGATACCTTCGTCCCTTTTAGAGATGAGGGTCTAATTTTTTTTGCGGAGGGACAACGTGGCAGAAATTATTGAAAGTCGAGATGGAGAGACCATTTGGGACGATGGCACGGCGTCGCACATTGCGATGGCACGCCGTTATGCCGTTGACCAAATTACCCCAATTTCCGCTTACTTGCGTCTGCGGCCGTTGGGAGCGCACACCCTTTTGGAAAGCGTAGAAGGGGACGACAAAGTGGCGCGCTATTCATTTATCGCATTGGGAGAATGGGCGCGACTCTTGGAATCCGACGGGAAGGCCGTGCTGGTAAGCCCTGAGGGGACGACGGTTGACGATAGCCCCCTAGAGCTCTTGCGCCTCCAGCAGCAGCGACAATATATTGCTGTGCCGGACGAGGTAGAGTTACCGTATACCGGAGGGGCAGTAGGCTATTTTGGATATGATTGGATTCGCTCTCTTGAGCGCTTACCGCGGCGCCATACCACCCGGGGGCCGTTGTGGGAGTGGGTATGGCCTAAAGCCATTGTAGCGTTTGATCATCGCCGCCAAGAGGTCACGGTGATTATCGAAAGTCTGCGTGATCAAATTGATCAGGCCCGGGCGCGACTGGGGATTGTGGTGGATGCATTAAGGCAGCCGATGATGCTTGCGGAGCCACATGTGCGGGCGCTCACCTCGGTGGAGTCCACTCTTACGGAAGAACAATTTGGGGAAATGGTGAATCGGGCGAAACAATACATTGTCGACGGAGATATATTCCAAGTGGTGTTATCGCAACGGCTAGGGGCTCAGGTCTCAGGAGATCCGTTCAGTTTGTATCGACGCCTTCGCCACATTAACCCCTCCCCGTATTTGTTTTATCTAGAGACACCACGGCGCACCCTCGCCGGTTCCTCTCCGGAGACGCTGATACGCGTGGAGGGCAGCGTGGCCATCAATCGGCCAATTGCTGGGACTCGGCCGCGTGGAAAGAGTGTCGAGGAGGATGGCGCGCATTGGGAATCGTTAATCAACGATCCGAAAGAACGCGCCGAACATGTCATGTTGGTAGACTTGGCCCGCAATGACCTAGGAAGGATTGCTGAATACGGAAGCGTCACGGTGGCGGACTTTATGGTGAAAGAACTGTATTCGCACGTGATGCACATCGCTTCAGAGGTTCGCGGTCGATTGCGCCCGGGAGTAGATGCTTTGGATGTGCTGGCCGCGTCGTTTCCCGCAGGAACGTTAACGGGAGCCCCTAAGATTCGTGCCATGGAAATTATTGAGGAGCTTGAGCCCTGTGCCCGGGGCGCCTATGGCGGGGTGGTGGGGTATTGGTCCTATCGGGGCGACCTTGACACCTGCATCACCATTCGCACCCTAGAAATTGAAAACGATCGCGCTTATGTCCAGGCCGGTGCCGGCATCGTAGCGGACTCTGAGCCGCAGGCGGAATATCAAGAGAGCCTCAACAAAGCGGCAGCGGCATTAAAGGTGCTGCTAGCCGGAGAGGAGGAGTGGCTATGATATTGGTGATCGATAATTATGATTCGTTTACCTTCAACTTAGTCCAATATCTCGGCGAACTGACGGAGGTCGAGGTGGTGCGTAATGATGTACTCACGGTGAGCGACATTGCGGCGCGCCAGCCCGACGGTATTGTGATTTCTCCGGGGCCAGGTCGGCCTGAGAGTGCCGGCATCTCGGTGGACTTGGTGCGCTCCATGGGGTGTGACGTGCCAATATTAGGGGTGTGTTTGGGACATCAGGCGATCGCCAGTGCTTATGGGGGAAAGGTGGTTCGGGCGCACCATTTGATGCACGGGAAACAAGACACCGTGTCCCATCATGCCACTGGTCTCTTTCACGATTTGCCCAATCCGCTGATGGTGGGGCGGTATCATTCACTAATGGTAGAAATCTCGGAGGTTCCTGAATTGGTGGTTGACGCGGTGAGTGAGGACGGCACGATCATGGCGATTTCACACCGAGAGCATCCGGTCTATGGGATTCAATTTCATCCAGAGTCAGTGCTCACGCCAGATGGCAAGACCATCATTGCGCACTTTGTTGACCGCTGTGCTCGCTACCAGGCGACACCCTGGGCGAGTAGTGAAGGAGTGGCACAATGAGCGACATTATTTCTCTTGGTCTAGAGCGATTAAGTCGCGGGGAACGATTCAGTCGCGAAGAGGCTTTTTCGTATATGGATGTGCTCATGCAAGGTGGGATGACGCCCGCACAGATAGGCGCCACCTTGATGGCCTTGCGAGTGCGTGGCGAATCAGTCGAAGAAATCGCGGGATTTGCCCAAGCCATGCGTAAGCATGCCGTAGCCGTTCCCGTGCGGCGGCGTCCGTTGATCGATACCTGCGGTACGGGCGGAGATCGATCGTTTACCTTTAATGTGTCGACCGTATCCGCCTTCGTGGTGGCGGGAGCTGGACTAGGGGTGGCCAAACACGGCAATCGGTCGGCGACTTCAAAGAGCGGCAGTGCTGATCTCTTGGAAGCGCTGGATATTTCGATTCAGTCCGATCCCATTGAGGTGGGGCGCCTCATTGACGAAGTCGGCTTTGGGTTTTTATTTGCTCAACAAATGCATAGTTCGATGCGACACGTGGCGTTACCACGCAGGGAACTCGGATTTCGGACCATATTTAACGTGTTGGGCCCCTTAACTAATCCCTGCTCGCCGGATTATCAACTCTTGGGGGTGTTTTCACCCGAGTGGGTCGGGGCGATGGCGGAAGTGTTGGCGCTTTTAGGGGTGAAGCGCGGCATGGTGGTTCACGGACATGGAGGGTTGGATGAGGTGTCACTGTCGGGCCCCACCGCCTATGGATTTGTAAAGGATGGTGAAATGACGCAAGGGCAGATCACGCCCGAGCAGTTAGGATTACCTGTCTATCCGAGCGGCTCGTTTGTGGGCGGGGATCCGGTACAAAATGCCCAGATTTGTCGGGATATCTTGTGTCAGCGCACCCCAGGACCCCTGCGCGATCTGGTATTGGCGAACGCCGGCGTTGCCCTATTTGTCGGGAATGTTGTCGATTCGCTGCGCGATGGCGTGAATTTAGCCCGGGAGACCATTGAAAATGGGCGGGCTGAAGCCGTTCTGAATCAACTGATTGGTGCTACTCATCTTCAAAGGAGCGATGCTCAGTGAGGTTTCTTGACGCTATTGTCGACTCAGTCGACAAACGGGTAAGCGTGATAAAGTCCAAGGAATCCATCTGGATTCACGATATGGCATCGCTGGACGCGGTGCGCTCGCTGAAGGATTCCCTCAAGTCATCGCCGACTTTGGGGGTCATTGCGGAGTGCAAGCAGAAGTCGCCCTCCAAGGGATGGCTCACCCATGCCTATGATCCCGTGGAGCAAGCACTGAGTTACCAGAGAGATGGTGCTTGCGCCATCTCGGTCTTAACTGAACCCGAATTTTTCGCCGGAGACATGGAACACCTACGCCAAGTGAGAGCCAACGTGACAATCCCGGTATTGCGCAAGGACTTCGTACGCGACCCGGTACAGTTGGTCGAGGCACGTGTGAATGGCGCCGACGCGGCGCTCCTTATTGTGCGGATCGTAGATGATGTCCGATTGCACGACTTATACCAGACCGCCCAGGACATTGGACTCGAGGTCTTGGTGGAGATTCACTCGCGCGAAGAGGCGGAACGGGCGATGCGTCTTCAACCAGAGCTGCTCGGGGTCAACAATCGCGACTTAGATTCGTTTGAGACCCGGTTGTCCTTTTCTCAGGACATGGCAGAGGTCTTAGATGAGAGGGTGTTGCGCATTAGTGAAAGTGGCATCCAAACGGTGGACGATCTCGTCGCAGTGCAGAAATGGGGTTACCAGGCGGTGCTGATTGGCGAAAGCTTGATGCGCGGCAATAATCTCTTAAGGACTTGGTCTAATGCGTACCACAATTAAGATTTGCGGAATCCGTGATGTCCGAGTGGCGCGCGCGGCGCTTTCGCTGGGAGCGGACTATCTTGGGTTAGTGGTGACGCCTAGTCGGCGGCAAGTGGCACTCGATGAAGTTCAGCGTATTGCCGACCAGGTGTCGGGTGATTTGATTGTGGTGGGGCGTGACGTGGATGAATCGTTATTGCACCAATTACTCGATCTCCCCGTAAGGGGCATTCAGCTACATGGGACAGTGCCGTCGGGATGGATTCACGCGCTACACCAGATCGGGAAAATCGCGGTGGCTACCTCCCTTGACGAAGACGCCGACATTGTGCTCCTGGACGGGCCCAATCCGGGCAGTGGTGAAGCGCGTGACTGGAAACGTCCGTCATTTCGGCGACCGATTTGGATTGCTGGGGGATTATATCCCCACAATGTGGGCGATGTGGTGAGCCGTCTTAGGCCGGATGGTGTCGACGTGTCCACTGGGGTAGAGAGACAGGGAGAGAAAAGCTTGGAGTTAATACAGCAGTTTATTGAGGAGGTAAGACATGCCGACCAAGAAAGTGCCTGATGCCTACGGACGATTTGGGCCGTTTGGTGGGAGATATGTTCCCGAAACGTTGATGCCGGCTGTTGAGGAGTTGAACCAGGCGTATCAGGAGGCCAAACGCGATGCCGAATTCCGTCGGGACTTGGCGGCGCTATTGAAGGACTATGTGGGCCGGCCTACTCCCCTTAAACGGGCCGATCGAATGAGTGAGGCATTGGGATTTGACATTTATTTAAAGCGAGAGGATTTGAACCACACCGGAGCGCATAAGATTAACAACACCATGGGCCAAGTTCTATTAGCTCAACGGATGGGGAAAACGCGCATTATTGCCGAGACCGGAGCCGGCCAACACGGTGTTGCGACCGCTACCGCGGCGGCTCTCTTTGGGCTGAAAGCAGAAATCTATATGGGAGAAGAGGACGTTGAGCGCCAAGCCCTGAACGTTTATCGTATGAAGCTTCTAGGCGCACAAGTACATTCGGTGCTATCGGGAACTCGTACGCTTAAAGATGCTACTAATGAGGCGATTCGCGATTGGGTCACCAATGTGCGCGACACCTTCTACGTTATTGGTTCGGTGGTCGGGCCTCACCCCTATCCCATGATGGTACGGGACTTTCAGTCTGTGATTGGAAAAGAAGCCCGCCGGCAAATTCTTCACGTAACGGGGCAACTCCCTACCCACATTGTGGCGTCTGTGGGTGGTGGGTCCAATAGCATGGGGATTTTCTATCCTTTTCGCCACGACACGGTACAATTTGTCGGTGTCGAAGCAGCCGGCGAAGGGATTGAGACCGGGCGGCACGCCGCCAGTATTCAGGTTGCTGAGCCAGGCATCCTGCATGGCAGTCTCAGTTACCTGCTACAGGACGAAGATGGTCAAATTCAGCCAGCGCATTCCATATCAGCGGGGTTAGACTACCCCGGTGTCGGCCCGGAACACGCCTATTGGCACCATACCGGTCGAGCGCACTATGTGGCGATTCGCGACGATCAAGCGTTGGCTGCATTCCACCAATTGTCACGATGGGAAGGAATTATTCCCGCGCTTGAGAGTGCGCATGCGGTGGCCTGGGTGGTCGAAGAGGCGGCGCGGCTTCGAGACGCTGGTGCGCGCGTCTTGATTAATCTCTCCGGACGTGGCGATAAGGATGTCGATCAGGTATTTTCGTACGAAAAAGCCGACATAGGCCACAAAGATGAAGGAGGCAAGCGCATTGAATAGACTAGAGGAAGCCTTTCGATCCGCCCGTTCTGAAGGGCGCGCCGCCCTCATTCCCTATGTGACGGCAGGGTTTCCCAGCTTGACACAGTTGCCTCGGATGATTGCTGCGTTGGGTCGAGCCGGCGCGGACATTATTGAAATTGGTCTTCCCTTTTCGGATCCGTTGGCCGATGGCCCGGTCTTGCAGAAGGCCGCCACCGCAGCACTGGCACGCGGAACCAAAATACGGGATATTCTCGAAGTGGTCGGTACGGTCAGCGCGTCATCTCCTCCGTTAGTCTTTCTTACCTATATTAATCCCGTGTTTCATTACGGCATCGAATCGTTTGCCCGTGACGCCCGCCATGCAGGCGTAGAAGGACTCATTATTCCCGATCTTCCCTGGGTGGAGGGTAAGGGGATGCGACACGCTGCGGAGAGCAGCGGTATGGCCCTCATACCGCTAGTCGCCCCTACGTCGACAGATGCGCACTTGCAGGCGATTACACAAGCCCGCGGCTTTGTCTATGGAGTCTCAGTGACCGGGGTGACCGGAGCGCGCCAAACGGTTGATGGGGGAGTGGCATCACTAGTGCAACGGGTCAAGCGTGAGGTGGATCTGCCGGTGGCTATAGGCTTCGGGATTTCCACACCCACCCAAGCCCGTGAAGTCGGGAGTGTCGCTGACGGGGTGATTGTCGGGAGTGCTTTGGTGCACCAGATTGATCAGCACCCAGACCACGCGGAAGACGTGGCATATGAATTTGTAGCGGCACTGCGGGCGGCTTTAAGCGAAACTGCCAGGAAGGCTTGACATCACCCTTGGGGTGGTGTACCATGCGGAGAAATTCATACCCTAAAGCGATGAACGGGAAGAGGCTCAGTGTTGAAGCGGCAAAGAGAGTCGACAGCTTGGTGAAAGTCGAACCCTTCTCCTGATACCGTACCCCCGTGAGTGTGAAGCGAAATATGCGAAAAGCATAGAGTAGAGGATCCGGCGTCCGTCCGTTATTCGGAGCGGCTGTGATAGCAGTCGACAAAGAGGATTCTTAGTTTCGATTAAGAATCACTTAGGGTGGTACCGCGGAAGAGCCTTCGTCCCTATTCCAGGGATGGGGGCTTTTGGTATTTGAGGGGATAGCTCGAGGAAGGATGGGAGATCGGTGGGATCTATCGAAACAGCGGATGCGGTGGTGTCGGTAAGAAAGCCTTACAAATTGGTCAGTCGGGATTTTCACCCCGAAGACACCGTGGTTCAGGTTGGGGATGTGCGCTTTGGCGGAGAAAAAGTGGTGGTGATGTCGGGACCGTGTGCAGTGGAGAGCCGGGAGCAGGTGATGGAGTCGGCCGAATGCATGCAGCGTCTCAATGTTCCTATCATGCGAGGGGGCGCGTATAAACCGCGGACCTCGCCGTATAGCTTTCAGGGAATGGCGATCGAAGGATTGAAAATGATGGCCGAGGCACGTGAACGCTATGGCGTACTCATTATTACGGAGGCGGTAGACCATGAAAGTCTTAGCCATGTCGCCGAGTGGGCCGATATCGTACAAATTGGCGCCCGTAATATGCAAAATTTCTCTTTGCTCAAGGCGGTAGGGCAGGCGGGTAAACCGGTGCTTCTCAAAAGAGGTCTGGCCGCCACTATTGATGAATGGTTGATGGCGGCAGAGTATATTGCCGCTCATGGGAACCCGGACATCATTTTGTGTGAGCGCGGCATTCGCACCTATGAGACCAAAACCCGCAATACGCTGGACATCAGTGCGGTGCCCGTGGTGAAGCAATTAAGCCACCTTCCGGTAGTGGTGGACCCCTCGCATGCCGCGGGACAATGGCAGTGGGTCGCGCCATTGTCTCGTGCCGCAGTGGCCGCTGGAGCGGATGGTTTGATTATCGAAACCCATCCCAATCCTGCCGAGGCGCTATCTGACGGGCCACAAAGTTTGAATTTCCGTCATTTAGAAGAACTGATGGAAGAGGTATCGCGAGTGGCGCAGGCGGTCGGGAGAGAAATATGAAAGTCGGCATTATCGGTGTGGGCCTGATTGGTGGGTCGATTGCCGCATCACTGCAAGTGCCGGAAGTTGAGCTTTTTTTAGATGATGCCAACCCGGATGTGCGAGAGGCCCTGTCGCGTCGGCACTTCGGTGAGGTGTCATCCTGGAGAGACTGGATCGGCCAGGTCGAGAAGCTAGTGGTGAGCGTGCCTAGCCACGGTATGCCAGGGCTGATTGATGAGGTGGCATCACTTATGGCCGATAACGCAGTATTAATGGAGATTAGTTCCCTCAAGCGACCGATAGCGCCAGCCTTAACGCGGGCGTCAAAGAAGGTCACGGTATTGTCGCTTCATCTTATGGCGGGTAAAGAGGTCAGTGGACTGCCGGCATCGCAAGCCGACTTGTTTGAGGACTGCAATGTGGCTCTCGTCGATGTGGGGGCGGGCATTCCTGATTTCGCGGAGATTCGGTGGTGGCAGGAACGTTTGAAGTTCGGTGCGTTTAGTGTGTGGACTGTGGACGAGCATGACAAGGCGGTGGCCTGGGTAAGCCAACTCCCGTATTTAGTGTCGCGCGCCGTTCGAGAGACTGTAGAATCCCACAATCCCGGCGCCGTGGGACTAGCGGGTCCCGGATATCGCGATACCTGTCGAGTGGGGCATAGTGCATGGGAACCGCTGGCACCGCTCTTTAGACAAAATGCCGGGGCACTAGATGAGGCACTGAGTGCGATGGAAGCGGAAATTCACCGGTGGCGAGCTCTCCTTCACAATGGCGTCAACATCTTATGATCGGAAGTGACAATGATGAAAACATTGAGGGGCTGGCATGGACCGATTGAGGCCGAAGTTCGCGTGCCGGGCGATAAGTCATTGACGCATCGAGGCATTTTAATGAGCTTACTGGTTGACGGTGAGATGGAATTGTATCGCTGGCTGGATGCCGGGGATACCCGTTCCAGCTTGGAATTAGTGCAAGCGCTGGGGGCAGTGGTCGTGGAAGATACCCCAGAACGGCTGGTACTGCGTGCACCGGCTAAGCTTCTCGAGCCTCGTGACGTGATTCACTGTGGAAATTCGGGGACCACCATGCGGCTTTCCTGTGGCATTCTGGCGGCAGTTCCGGGGATGACCATCTTAACTGGAGATGCGTCCTTAAGCAAGCGCCCGATGGCGCGGGTCATTGCTCCCTTACGACAGTTTGGAGTCAATATTCAAAGCCGCGATGGGGGATTTGCCCCTCTGGTGATTCGCGGCGGACAGCATGGCGGTGGAGTGTATGAGATGCCGGTCGCGAGTGCACAAGTCAAGTCGGCGTTGCTGTTGGCTGGGCTAACGGCTCAAGATGCCACGACCGTGGTTGAGCCAGTGGCAACCAGAGACCACACCGAAAAACTGATTGCCGCAATGGGCGGACAGATTCTTCGATCCGCCGATAAGAGTACAGTCTATCCGAGTGCCCTTCATGGTATTGATTTCCGTGTGCCCGGAGATCCCTCCTCGGCAGCATTTTGGGCTACATTAGCCGCCTTGCATCCGGGTAGCCGCATGGTGCTGCCCAACACGCTATTTAATCCCACTCGCGTCGGTTTTTTTCATGCGTTGCAGCGGATGGGAGCCAAGGTAGGATGGTCGCCGACCGGCACCGTTCCCGAGCAGTACGGCACCATTGTGGTTGAGGCTGGTCCGTTGCAGGGGGTGACGATTGCCGCCGATGAAGTGCCCGCGATGGTGGATGAATTGCCGTTATTGGCCCTTTTAGCGACCCAGGCTAACGGAAGAACGGTTATCGCGGGAGCGCAGGAATTGCGAGTGAAAGAAAGCGATCGAATTGCCGTTACAACAACCATTCTTCAAGCCATGGGGGCGCCTGTTGAAGAGCAGCCTGACGGATGGGTGATTGACGGACCCGTAGCGCTTTCTGGCGCCAGGATCGATGCCGTGGGGGATCATCGGATGGCGATGCTGACCGCCATTGCCGCTACAGTGGCTTACACGGGAGACACGCAACTGGTTGGAGAAGACAGCGTGACGATTAGTTATCCGGATTTTTTCTCAACCTATTTCGAGGTGGTGCGGGGCGCATAGCGCATTCCCAATTGTCTCATACTAGGCTTGGCGTCAGCTGTTCCCAACGGCTGAGGCTTCCGGTTTCTCCTCTCCCGTGTAGCCCGCTCCCCGGCGGGCTACACCTTTTTTGCGGGGACTTACTGGGGGCCATTTTGGGCTTGGTGCGTCTTCATGATAAGACGCACCAAGAGAATACCGAGGTAGCTCGCTAAAAGACCACAGCCTAGGCTTAAGATCATATAGAGAAACGCGGGGCCGATGGCGCTTGATTCAAGAAGATTGACGCTGCCCAAGGCGAACGTGGAAAAGGTGGTATAGCCTCCGAGAATTCCTACCGCTACGAATAATCGGACCCGTTCAGATAGCTGACCGAATTCGAGGGATAGCGAGGTGATGATGCCAATAATGAGACTGCCGGTCACGTTAATAAGAAAGACGTTCCAGGGAATTAGGGTTGAAGGAATGAGGAGAAGGATGCTATAGCGTGAAAGCGCCCCTAGGCCTCCACCGAGCCCAATGGCCATCCAGTCTTTCATACCAGCATCCCAAGACGCATTCCAATCCACACCGCAGCGAGTCCTCCGCAAAGACTCAAAAGAGGATTAATCATGGCGCGTGCTAACCCGATACTTTCTACCAGTTGTATGGTTTCATAGGAGAGAGATGAAAATGTGGTGTAGGCTCCGACAAATCCGATATCGGTGAAGAGATATCCTCTGGCCCCGAGGAAAGTGAGGTTTTGTGAAATGATTCCGATCACAAGACAACCTGAAAGATTGACCACCAAGGTGCCCCAGGGGAAGAGTCGAGACACAGAACGGTTCACAGTTCTCCCTAAATAATATCGCGATAACGCTCCCAGCACTCCGCCGAGGAAGACGAATAATACATTTAGCATAAGAAATATCCCGCCTTATGAGACCTGGGAAAGACAATCGCTCACCGGGGGTGCTGTTGTCAATCCGGTCTCGTTATGTTCTTACGCTAACCAATCACTGGCCATGCGTCAATATGAATTGGGCATTGGCAGCATGCCTGTGGCTACCCGTAGCCCTATTGCAACACATTGTGCGCATACCCTGGGTGGCCAGAGGGGAGCGGGATGAATTTGCTCCCGGGAACAAATTCCAGAGTGTCTATGGTATGATTTGGGGTAGGGAACGCGTGCCTGTACCGCCCGACTTTTTTGGTGACGGTATGATGGGTTACGATTCGATGCACACTAGGTTGCGACGACGTCAATGCCGCGGAAAAAAATTTTGGGAGTGGGCTCGAGGCTTCTTGATCGTTCCGCGTGAGGTTTTTAATATGAGAGAGGGAATCTGATCCGCGAGGGATTGCCTCAGTCAATCGGTGTGTGGATGTAGTGGCTCACGCAGGGAAGGACATGCGGGCCCTGTATAGAACGAAAGATCGCAGTCTCCATCCGCGTTTGGGGTGGGTCGAAATTTTGTGGATAACGGCATTTCACGCGGCACAACGCTGCGCCATTTTAGCATATAGCAGCCACTTCGTGGCTGGCCAAAAAGCGAGGGTGACGACGGATGGGAAAAGTAGTAGGGATTGATTTAGGGACGACCAATTCGGTAATCGCCGTAATGGAAGGTGGCCAACCGACCGTGGTGTTGAACACCGAGGGAAGTCGGCTAACTCCGTCGGTGGTCGGGTTTAGCAAAAATGGAGAGCGCTTGGTAGGGCAGTTAGCACGTCGTCAGGCGGTCATGAATCCGGAAAATACGGTATTCTCCATTAAGCGCTTTATTGGACGACGATTTGATGAAGTCAAAGAAGAACGTAATCGCGTCCCGTACCACGTGGTAGACGGGCCGAATAATCAAGTGCGGGTGGAACTCCCCAACGCCGGAGAGAACCTGACGCCTGAGCAAATCTCGGCCATGGTGCTCTCCAAATTGAAGTCAGATACCGAAAAATATTTGGGTGAGACAATCACACAAGCGGTGATTACTGTACCCGCCTATTTTAATGATGCTCAGCGCCAGGCGACCAAAGATGCCGGCCGCATCGCTGGGTTAGAAGTCTTGCGCATTATTAATGAGCCCACCGCGGCGGCACTCGCCTATGGATTAGACAAGCAAAAGAACGAAACCATTTTGGTGTGGGACTTAGGCGGCGGCACGTTTGATGTGTCTGTTCTCGAAGTTGGTGATGGCGTGTTTGAAGTCAAATCCACCTCTGGCGACACGCATTTGGGTGGTGACGACTATGACATGAAGCTCGTTGACTACATAGCCGCGGAATTTAAGAAGGAGTATGGCGTCGACTTGCGGCAGGACCGTCAAGCACTCCAACGTTTGATCGAGGCATCGGAGAAGGCCAAGATTGAACTTTCTTCGGTGACAGAAACTCAAGTATCGTTGCCGTTCATTACCGCCGATCAAACCGGGCCGAAACATTTGGAACAAAAAATTACCCGAGCGAAATTCGAAGAATTGACACAAGATCTTACCGAGCGATGTGTCAATCCGTTTAAGCAAGCATTAGCCGATGCCAAGTTGACGGAAAGCCAGATTAATGAGGTTATCCTGGTCGGGGGCTCCACCCGAATGCCGGTTATTCAGGAGTTAGTGAAGCGTTTGACCGGTAAGGAGCCGCACCGAGGGGTAAATCCCGATGAGGTGGTGGCCATCGGCGCTGCCATTCAGGGTGGGGTCTTAGCTGGCGATGTCAAAGATGTGATATTGCTGGATGTAACTCCACTGTCTTTGGGTATCGAAACCTTAGGCGGTGTGTTCAATAAGCTTATCGACCGGAATACCACCATTCCGACGCGCAAGAGCCAGGTTTATACTACGGCCGCTGATAGTCAGACAAGCGTAGAAATCCATGTCTTACAGGGCGAGCGCCCCATGGCGACAGACAACAGAACGCTCGCACGGTTTAGCCTGAATGATCTTCCTCCGGCACCGCGGGGTATTCCTCAGGTTGAGGTGACCTTTGATATTGATGCGAACGGCATCGTCAACGTGTCAGCAAAAGATCTCGGTACCGGAAAAGAGCAGCGGGTGACCGTGACGGCATCCACGCAATTGACCAAAGAAGAAGTGGACCGGATGGTCAAGGAAGCCCAAGAGAAGGCTCAAGAAGATGAACGGGCGCGGGACTTAGCGGAAACCCGAAATCGCGCGGAATCAATGGTCTATGCCACCGAGAAGTCCTTGAAGGACTTAGGAGATAAGGTCAGTGCGGACGACCGCAGTAGCGCTGAAGCCGCTATCGCCAAGGTACGTGAGGCTATGAACGGTGACAATAAAGAAGCACTCGACAGTGCATTGTCTGCGCTTGAACAGAGCGCGCATAAACTGGCGGAACAACTCTATGCCTCACAGGCCCAGTCGGGGCCAAACGACACACCTCCGACTGACGGGCCCGAGTCTGGAGGAAATGATGATGGGGAAGTCATTGACGCAGATTTCCGCCCGAGCGAGTGAGTTGAGACATTGTGTTTACACTACAGGCGGGGGAAACCTCGCCTGTTTTGCGTAAGGGGGACCGGTGAATGGCTGCACCGAAAGATTATTATAAAGTGCTGGAAGTGGATGAGACCGCCAATGACGCCGCCATCAAGAAGGCCTATTACCGTCTGGCACGGCAGTACCATCCAGACGTGGCGGGAAAGTCTGGGGAAGACAAGTTTAAAGAGATCAATGAAGCATATGAGGTGTTGTCCGATCCGAAGAAACGTGCCGAATATGATCGCTTGCGCCGTGGGTATGCAGAACATCAATCGCGCCGGCGCGGCACTGGTTTTGAACGGGTCAGCCATGACTTTAGTACCGAAGATTTTGCCGGATTTGGATCGATTTTTGACGACCTGTTTCAAGGAATGGGCCGGGGGACGGAACGGCAGGCGCCGCGTTCCACTCCTGAGGAATCGGTGCGTCTGACCTTGGAGCAAGTGGCCACCGGCACCACCGTTTCGCTCTCAGTCAACGAGGTGCGTGAGTGTGTGGTGTGTCATGGGCGGGATCGGGATTGCCCACGTTGTGGAGGCCTTGGCCAGGTGGCCGAACCCAAGAAATTTGATGTCGCGGTACCGGCAGGCGTAGAGGATGGGGCGGTGCTCCGGGTGGGCGACTATGCCCGTCTGAGGATTGAAGTGGCTCCGCATCCTCGCTTCGAACGCCAGGGAGATAATCTCATCGGTCGACTACTGGTGGCGGTGGCGGTCGCAGCCACGGGCGGCGAGGTGCCTATTCGGACCTTAGAGGGAGATAGCGTGATGGTTAAAGTGCCGCGTCATTCCAATTCAGGTCGCACCCTACGGCTTAAAGGCATGGGCCTGACTCACCGTGGTAGCGAGATTAAAGGAGACATGCTCTTAGAAGTCCAATTGCGTTTTCCTGAACCGTTTACTAGTGAAGATGACTCGTTGTATGAAGCCTTAAAGTCGCATCATCAAGAAGTAGGAGGGGAGATTCATGCGCCTCGATAAACTGACCGTGAAGTCTCAGGAGGCCTTGCAAGAAGCTCAGAATCTAGCACGTGAGGCCGGCAATCAAGCGGTATTTGACCTGCACCTTTTGGCGGCTTTGGTGGGGCAACCGGACGGGGTTGTCCGGCCACTGCTAGAGAAATTAGGGATTCCGTTATCACCTCTTGAAGAATCCGTATCGAAGGCCATTGCCCGTCTGCCTAAAATCAGTGGTACACAGCCCGGTGCATACTTTGCGCCGGAGTTAATTGAGGTTATTGAACAAGCCGAGCATCAAGCGGACGAGCTGAAGGATGAGTATATCTCGACCGAACATTTGCTTTTGGCGATGGTAGAGCGCGACCGTGGCGACGCAGGGCGTCTCTTGCGTCAAGCGTCAGTGAGCGTGGATGGCTTGATGCGCGCTTTGAAAGAAATTCGCGGCAATGCTCGTGTGACAGACCAAAATCCTGAGGATAAATATCAGGCCCTGTCTCGCTACAGCAAGGATTTGACCGACTTGGCCCGTCGCGGGAAGCTTGATCCGGTGATAGGGCGGGATGAAGAGATCCGTCGCGTGATACAGGTGTTGTCGCGCCGCACCAAGAATAATCCGGTACTGATCGGTGAACCGGGTGTGGGGAAGACCGCCATAGTCGAAGGATTAGCCCAACGCGTCATAGCGCATGATGTGCCGGAAGGGTTGAAGGATAAGCGGGTCTTAGCGCTGGATATTGGCGCATTAATTGCGGGAAGCAAGTTTCGTGGAGAATTTGAGGACCGGCTCAAAGCGGTACTCAAAGAAATCGAGTCGGCCCAAGGGAACGTAATTCTATTCATTGATGAACTGCACACGTTGGTGGGCGCCGGTAAGGCTGAGGGAGCCGTTGATGCTGCGAACCTCCTTAAGCCTGCTCTGGCGCGTGGAGAGCTACGCGCGGTAGGCGCTACGACCCTGGATGAATACCGCTTGTATATCGAAAAAGATGCCGCCCTCGAACGTCGATTTCAGCCCGTATTCGTGGATGAACCGTCGGTAGAAGACACGATCGCCATCTTACGGGGACTAAAAGACCGTTATGAGGTCCACCATGGAGTCCGAATTCGCGACGGGGCTTTGGTGGCGGCGGCGCGACTCAGCCACCGATACATCACGGATCGCTTTCTCCCAGACAAGGCGATTGATTTAGTCGATGAAGCCGCGTCTCATCTTCGCGTGGAGATGGATTCCATGCCTGAAGAATTAGACGAGTTGGAGCGCCGAGCTATGCAACTGGAAATTGAGCGACAGGCATTGACCAAGGAAACCGATGATCCTCAGGCGCAAGAGCGCCTGGCACGATTGGAACAGGAACTGGCCAATCTCAATGAGCGGCGGCTTGGCTTTAAGGTACGTTGGGAACGAGAAAAAGGTTTGGTGAATCGGGTTCGTGAATTGAAACATCAAATGGACCAGGCCAAAACGGAGGAGGCATTGGCTGAACGGCAAGGCAACTTAGAACGCGCCGCCCAATTGCGCTATGGCGTACTCCTAGAATTGCAACGGGACCTGGATTTAGCGCTAAAGGAGGTGGACCAGGCCGCTAAGGAGTCCCACATGCTTCGAGAAGAAGTGACGGAACACGATATTGCCGCCATTGTCGGCAAATGGACGGGAATTCCGGTCACGCGATTGCTTGAAGGAGAACGGGATAAGTTAATGCATATGGAAGAGCGATTGGCCAGTCGTATCGTCGGGCAACAAAATGCGGTGACGGCGGTCTCTAATGCCGTGAGACGTTCTCGTGCCGGGCTCTCTGATCAACGTCGGCCAATGGGATCCTTCTTGTTCTTAGGACCCACCGGAGTGGGGAAAACGGAACTGGCGCGAGCGCTGGCGGCATTTCTTTTTGACGATGAGGGAGCGCTTGTCCGAATTGACATGTCAGAATATATGGAGCGGCATGCGGTGTCGCGATTGGTCGGGGCTCCTCCTGGCTATGTGGGCTACGAAGAAGGCGGACAGCTTACCGAGGCGGTGAGGCGTCGTCCCTATGCCGTCATCTTGTTGGATGAGATTGAAAAAGCCCATCCCGAAGTTTTTAATCTGCTGCTCCAAGTGCTTGACGATGGGCGATTGACCGACGGGCAAGGGCGGACCGTGGACTTTCGCAATACCGTGATTATCATGACCTCCAATTTGGGCAGCGACATTATCTTAGGAGAGCATGACGGCCAAGAGCGCGAACGGTTGCTTGCGGAAGTGTTGCGTGGGGCTTTGCGTCCAGAATTTTTGAATCGCATTGACGAGGTGGTCACCTTCGACAGACTGACCCGTGAGCAACTGCGCATGATTGCACGCTTGCAATTACATGATCTTGAAGAGCGATTGCAGGATCGCAGAATTCATCTCGAGATTACCGATGCGGCGTTAGATGCCTTAGTCGCCCAAGGGTATCAGCCAGAGTACGGTGCTCGGCCCATGCGACGGTTAGTTCAACGGGCGTTACAAGACGTCTTGGCGATGAAACTATTGGCAGGGGAAATTCCGGATGGTAGTACCGTCCGAGTGGACCAACGAACCACGGGATTAGATATTTCTGTCGTTTGAGTATACCAATAGCCATTAGCCATGGTGGGAGAGACAGGGAGGTTGCCATGAATGTGAGAAAGACAATCACCGCGCTAGTGGTTGGCGCAGCGGTGGTTTATGCCGGAGTGTTGGTCGGCCAAACGGTGCACAGACAGCATGTCATCGACGCGCGGACGGTGCAGGCAGACGGCCATCAACATCAAGCCAAGGTGGGAGACTTGCCGGGCGATGTGGCCCCAGACTTTACTTTAGAAACGGCGTCCGGGACGAAGATTACTCTGTCTTCGCTCCGTGGGCGTGGCGTATGGGTGAACTTCTGGGCCACCTGGTGTCCATATTGCCAAAAGGAACTGGCGATTGTGGAGCAAGAGCACAAAATGTTGGGGTCTTCGGTCGACATTGTAGGAGT
>NZ_JBYCKN010000150.1:0-16810 GCF_057473405.1 Sulfobacillus sp. TH-112 | reverse complement strand
CCGTGACAGAAGGCATTCAAGAGGGAATTTTAGAGACCGGAAAAATTGCGGCGGAAAGAATATTATTCTTTCCCAATGGCGTCGATACCACGATCTTCTATCATACGACGCCCGACACTGCATTGGTTCATCGGGTGGCACCGAATAATGAGAAAGTATTTTTATATCCTGGCACCATGGGCTACGCCCAGGGCCTCGATATCGTCATTGATGCTGCGCAGTACTTGCGTCACCGTACGGACATTAGTTTTCTTCTGGTGGGGGACGGTCCAGTGCGGGAGCATCTCAAACAACGGGTGGTCGAGTTGGGACTGATGAACGTCATCTTTGAGCCCCTGCAACCGGTTGATCGGATGCCGCAATATTTTTCGCTGGCACGGGCCACGGTGGTGCCGTTGAAGAAGCACCGGCTGTTTCGCGGAGCTCGACCGAGTAAAGTATTCCCTGCTTGGGCGGCGGGTACGCCAGTCATTTATTGTGGAGAGGGAGAAATGGCTCATCTCATTGAAGAGGCCCAGGGCGGACTGGTCGTGCCTCCAGAAGATGGTCGTGGGCTGGCGACGGCGGTACAAACGTTGGCGGATATGGACTATCGTGAGTGGAACACCATGTCGCACCATGGATATTCCTACGTGGTGGAAAACTATACTTGGGACATTATCGCCGATCGCTGGCTGGCCGCTCTTGACCAGGGGAAGTCATGACGGCTCCCCGGATTCTGTTCATTGGCCATTATCCGCTGGACATTCTTGATCGTGCCCCGAAAGTGAGAATTTCACATATGAAAGAGGCGCTGGCGCGAGTGGCCTCGGTTACGATGGTGAGTGACACCCGATCAGCGCGGCGACGTCAATTATCCGCTCTTGTAGATAATCTCAAGCATGGGCAATATGATGCCGTATATCTCGAAAGTGCTAGTTCCACAGCGACGCCGAGCGACATTCATTTTTTATCTTTGGCAAGACGATATCATGTCCCGGTGGGTATCTTTGTGCGGGATGCGTATCAGTTCTTCCCCGATCTCTATCCGCAAAAGGGCCTCAAGCACCGGATTTTGGCCGTTTTATATGATTTGACAATTGCGCAGTATAAGCGCCTTGCGACCTCCATCTTTGTTCCCAGTGTGGGACTTGCCGAAGCTATTGGCATCAGGGATGCGGTTCTTTTGCCTCCGGGGGCAGAATGGAAAGCCTCTTCCTCTCGTGAACGTACCCACCGCATCATCTATGTGGGTGCGGCTGGGCCCCACGATGGCGTTGAACGATTAGTTCAGGTGATGGACCGGGTCATCGCGGTCATTCCCGATGCAGAATTGGTCCTCGTGATGCGAAAAGGGGAGGCGACGAGGTTTTCCGTTCCTCTGAGGGGCGGGATTTCTGTGGTTGAAGCCGCGGGAGACGCGTTAAGGGCGCTCTATGCGACGGCTCAGGTGGCTGTCATTGCACGCCCAGATACCCGCTATAATCGGCTCGCGATTCCGGTGAAGTTGTTTGAATATCTGTCTTATGGATGTCCCGTGGTGGTCACGGGACCCTCTGAGGTGGCTAACCTGGTTCGAGTGCATCGATTGGGATGGGTCGCCGACGATACCGAAGAAAGTTTGGCGAATTGTCTCATCGCGGCACTTCTCTATGCCGGTCCGCCTTTTCCCCTTAAAGAGTTTGTCGAAGAGAATAGTTGGGATGCGCGAGCTCAGACGGTGCTAGAAAGCCTCCTATAGGGAAAAATGAATTACTGAACGGAGGGCTCCCGTCCGAGAAACATTGCTCCGAGAACGAATAAGCCACCTAGGACCAAGGAGAGGGTGAGGAGCGATTGTCCTAAGATAATCGAAATGACGGTTCCAATCAGTGGTTGGATAAAGAGGTAGAGCGCAGAGACAGTGATTGAGTGGCGGGTGACCACAGAAAGCCACAGCCAATAGCATAGCCCCGTCGCGATGAAAGCCAGGTAGGCATTCGTCCACATAAAGGACCAACTGAAGTGCACGGGGCTCGTACCAGGGTCGAGAAGAAATAGAATGACGCTTCCCAAGGCACCAAACCCGAAGGTGAGAGCGGCTGCGGGCTGTGGCTGAAGGGTTCTTGCCAATTGCGACGAGTACACGTTATAGACAGTGAATGAGAGTACGGAAAGAATCAGCGCCGCATCGGCCGTGATATGGTCTAGGTGACCCGGACGCGGTTCGCCCGTCAGTATCCAACAACCCAAAACGGCCAATACCACGGCGATTTTTTGCCACGGGGAAATCTTGGAGCGAAATGCCAGTGCGGCCAAGAGAATGGTGATGAGCGGCTCGAGAGAAACGGAAAGCGCAGCGATGGCAGCGTCTGTACCGTGAAGGCCCACAATTTGGAGCCATATTGGAAGAGAGAATCCGATAATGCCTAAGCCGGCGCTATACCCCACAAGACTCCATGACCATCGTGTCACCCGGCGCAGCCACGGACTGGTGAGAATAAAGGCCACTGTGAGACGTAGGGCCGCCAATAATGTGGGAGACTCCCCCGTATGTAGTGCAATGACGGTCACGGGATAACCGACAGCCCAAAAGACGTTCATGAGAATAAGCCACAGATACGGATGCTCTAATCTCTGCGTCGGGATCCCTCGCTTAAGAAGAAGTATTGGAGATGGTCATATCATTCTGGATTGGCCGGGAGAATCCTTCCCCGGCCAAATGAGGTTTTTAACTCTTTGAAGAACCCTTCCCTTAAACTTTTTTCTCCGTGGGAGGGGCTTTCGCAATGATATAAAAGTTTTCGATATCATGACATGCGACGAGCAACATTGGAGGATAGGATGTCACGCTCTAAGATACAGTCAGAGGCAAGATAAGAGGTCCTCAGGGATGTTAGGGAGGGAGAATGACGATGTTAAAAATTCTTCAGGGGAATATGGCGATGGTGTCTCACGGTGTGACACTTTTTGGGACATTGGAATTCTGGGCGGTGACCGTGACGCTCTTATTCATGGTCTTGGCCGTGGTGGTCTCGGCGTACGGAGGGAATCGGCGGATGGCGATGAATTCTCGTGTCTTGAGCTTAAAACAGCAGGGATCGTATCCACAAAGGCGAGGCGACTAGGCCTCATCGGAGTAGGTGTGATGATCAGCATAAGACAAGATCTCTTGTGCCAAGGCCTCCGCAGCCGGAGATAGGGTTTTTCCGCTGACGCTCACCAAGGCTATGCGACGCGTGAGCGGTGTGTTTAACGGGATGATCTTCAGGTGTTGTCGTTGAGCGTATTCCACGCCTACGTCTCGTGGAATAATAGAGATGCCCATTCCCGCAGACACAAATCCAATGATGGTACCGATGCTGGACGCTTGCGCGACGCAGCGAGGGTCAAAACCGGCGTTGTGACAAAAAGCGGTCACGGTGCGTGCGAGTCCGAACGTAGAGCGGAACAATACCCAGGGCAATGATTGCAAGTCAGGTAAAGACACGGTATGGGAGATGTCCAGATCTTTTGGCGCAATCACCACCAGTTCTTCATCCCACAGGGGTTGAATGTCGACGCGGCTTCCCAGCACTGGCAGTGACATGATAGCGACATTGATGGTGCCATGATGAAGCGCATCAATGGTGGGAACGGAACTTTGTTCAATGACCGAGATTTGCACTTCGGGGAACTTTTGATGAAATGACTGATAGATCGCCGGAAAATGGTTGGTGGACACCGCTGACACGGGACTGAGTCCGAGCGATACCGCGCCATGGATCACTGTTTGCATAGCGTTGAGCTTTTGGGGAATGGCTTCAGCCAAGCGAAGAATTTCGCGTGCTGAGGACGAGACCAGGGTACCTGCCCGAGTCAGTACCATGCCTCGACTGCGTCTCTGCAACAGAGGGAAGCCCAGTTCTTGTTCGAGTAGCTGCAGTTGATGGCTTACCGTCGGTTGAGTGATGTCCCATTGGCTCGCCGCCTGAGAAATTGATCCATAGTCTTCAACCGCAATTAATAGTTGCAACTGGTACAGTGTCATTAGCTGATCTCCTCTAGGGGAAACATGGGAATATGCACAAGAGGACGCCTGGCTCTGCTGTGCTGGAGCACGAGCTCAGGCGTAAACAATCTCTTGAGCAAGAGGGACAAGCATACGTCATGACCTAGCTTATTGTGCGATACGCTCCGGTCCCGTGACAGCTTGATGCGATGCGTGAGGCCGTTTAAAGGCAAACATCGCTAAGAGGCCGGCGACAATGGCAAACGAGCCCGCAAGATAAAAATCAGGCTTATAGGAGCTGTTCGCGACAAAAATGACCGTGGCCAAGATTCCGCCAAAGATTCCACCCACGGCTTTTCCGGTGTACATCATGCCATAGTTCACCGCCGAATGTTCGCGACCAAAGTAGTCGGTCATCAGTGCCGGGAAGAGAGTGAAGAGCGGTCCCCACATTCCCATGGCCACACAAGCTAAGACGATGAACAAGGGCCCGCTGTGGGTGTTGGCCATCCAAAAAAGAGAGATGCCCATGACGACGAAGGCAATGAACATGGATAATTCTCTTCCGATGTAGTCAGAGACAATTCCCGACACCCACCGCATGACGCCGTTTGGAATACGAGAGAGGGTAGCAGCGGTCACGCCAACGGCAGCGGCAACAGCCACCGATGCGGTGACATCGACCTTGGCAATATCCGCAATATGAGCGGTAATCATGAGCCCCGCTGCACAGATAAGCGACATGGCTATCCACATCACCCAAAACTGCCAGGTGGCGAGAACCTCTGTGGGCTTAAACTGATAGGTGGGATTGGCTACTTGAGTGCGTGATGTGGAGGCATTGGTGTCCGATTCGGGGACATAGCCCGGAGGCGTCCATCCCTTTTGAGGGTAGCGTAGGAACTGAGCCACAATCACAATCACCACAATCATGGCAATCCCCATGTCTTCAAAGGCGTGCTGGTATCCGTTAATTCCGGTCGCAATGATACCGGCAAGAATCGGAACAAAAATGGCCGATCCGGCACCAAAACCCATATCGATGAGGCCGACTGCCACACCCCGTCGCTTTGCTTCGGGGAACCACTTCAGTGCGTTATTCACACCGTTACAATATATATAGCCGGGTCCTAACGATCCGAGTCCATAGGCAAGATATAGTTCGGCGTGTGATCCGGCGTGCGCGCTCACAATCCAGCCAAGTCCTGTGACAATACCTGCAACGGTTGTAAACCATCGAGGCTGCCACTTATCGGACCACATACCACTAGGAATCATGAAAAGTGCGGCGACAGCAACGTAGATGGTAAATGTCAAGGCAACACTGGGCAGAGACCAATGATGCGCTTTCGCTATCGGCGATTCAAACAAAGTAAAGGTATATTCGTAGGGACTAATCATGACCATGACGATTAAGGCAAGCACTGCCTGAAACCACCGGTTTGACAATACACCAGACGGTGGCGAAGAAGTGGATGAGGACATGTATACGCTCCTTTCAACAAAACCCTAATGATATGAATTGTTCCTCGATTCCAATTATGAGGATGATTAAATGTTACTGACTTTGGTGGGGAGGATACAGCAGTATGGCTTATGGCCAAATATAATTTATTGTTATGACGGCTGCACCTGGCAACATTGTACAGTGGAATCAGGAGGTGGGTCGTTCACTCGGCATCGAACGAACGCGGGATGTGTCGCTCGTGTACGACGTCACTGGAATAGGATCGTACATAATTCATAAAGACTTCCACTGCGGGAGTGATCTCTTCACGACTACGAAACACCAATGCAAATCGCCGATAGGCGCGGGGCACTAATAGCGAGACGCTAATATATCCTGCTCTGGCTTCAAGAATTACCGTGTCTCGTGGGACCACGGCAATGCCGACTCCCGCCGCGACAAACCCTAAAAGAGCATGGATACTGGAGGCTTCGCTGACAATTCGGGGCTCAAATCCTGCATCTTGAGCTAATCGGGCTACCGTGAGGTTTAAGCTATATCCCGGTTTCATAAATACGAATCCCTGATCCTTGAGGTCCCCAAAGGAGACAGTTTCGGGAAAATGTTCATCGGGGCTTGCAATGACGACTAATTCTTCGCTCCACAATGGTTCATACTGCGCTTTGGTGGTGAATAAGGGTAACGGTGTCAACGCCAGGTCCACTCGATGATTCCGTACCTGATCAGCCAGGTGCAGTGCCTCTACCTCAACCACTTGAATGTGGATATCGGGAAACGATTTGTGAAAGGGTCGATAGATGCGAGGGAAGTGATGGATGGATACCGGTGATAGGGGGCTGACTCCAAGAATGATGTTTCCGGTCACTGACTGTTTGGCCTCTTCCACCGTGACCTGCAGTCGCTTGGTCTCCTCCAAGACTTTTTTGGCTTGTTGTACCGTTTTTTCGCCAATGTCTGTTAAGGTGGCGCCGCGAGCGCTACGAATTAGCAATGATGCGGACAATTCTACTTCAAGCAAATGAATCTGGTTGGTGACGGCGGGTTGAGTCACGCCAAAATACTCAGCGCAAGCGGAGATCGATCCAAAGTCAGCAATGCCGATTAAGAATTCTAGTTGACGTAACGTCACCTCGTGCCTCCAATCTATTGGTCATAAGCAATTGTTATTTCCTTGCTGCGCCAGTTGTTAAATTTGAGAACAATTTGTGCGAATCACAATCTTTCAAGAGAAAACTGCGGGAATTTTGTCATTCCCAAATATGCCGCCTTATCATTAAAAAAGATAGATAAATAGCCCATGTGCTTCTAGTGTACACCACCTAACGTGAGACCACTAAGATATTTCTTAGGGGAACTCTTGGGAAATAAAGCATTTATTCAAGGTTTCTTTGTATAAATAATAATTATGTCTATCTATAATGGGATGTGGTTGCAGTCCTTCGGTTGATAACGGTAAAATACGGGCAAATCGTCTCACTACTGTAAGATTAGTCTTATGTCAGACTGTTTCGTAGCACTATCCGTCGTATGTCAGTGATGGATTGATTATAGGCTGGGCGTATTTATTGGGATAATAAGTGTTAATATGTCCAATTTTTCTTCAAAAGTGTCGGTGAACTAACTAGAGGAGTGATGATAATGAGTCTTCCGCTCGAAGGGATTAAAGTTCTTGACTTTACGGGAGTTCAAGCGGGTCCTGCATGTACGCAACTTTTGGCATGGTTCGGGGCAGATGTATTAAAAATCGAACGGCCTGGTGTGGGTGATGTGACCCGACGGCAATTGCGCGATATTCCTGAAGCGGATGCGTTGTACTTCACCATGCTCAACAGCAACAAACGCTCTTTGGAATTGAATACCAAAACGCCTGAAGGCAAAGAGATTCTAGAAAAATTGATTCGCGAGGCAGATGTTTTGGTCGAGAATTTTGCCCCTGGGGCCATGGATCGGATGGGCTTTACTTGGGAGAGAATTCAAGAACTCAATCCTCGTTTGATTTTTGGATCGGTTAAGGGCTTTGGCGACAACTCGCGCTACTCTGACTTAAAGGTATATGAAAACGTGGCGCAGTGTGCTGGTGGAGCAGCGTCGACCACCGGCTTTTGGGATGGACCTCCTTTAGTGAGTGGTGGAGCCTTAGGGGATAGTAATAGTGGAATGCATCTCGCCATTGGTATTTTGACCGCGTTAATCGGGCGTGAAAAGACCGGTAAGGGTCAAAAGGTGAGTGTATCGATGCAGGATGCCGTGCTGAATTTGACGCGTGTGAAATTGCGTGACCAGCAACGACTCGAGCGTGTAGGCTACCTCGAAGAGTATCCTCAGTATCTTAATGGAACTTTTACCGATGTGGTGCCCCGCGGAGGCAATGCGGGCGGCGGCGGTCAGCCGGGATGGGTGCTCAAGTGTAAGGGCTGGGAAGAAGATCCCAACGCCTACATTTATTTCACTTTGCAAGAGCAAAACTGGGCCAATACCTGTAAGGCCATCGAAAAGCCCGAGTGGATTGACGACCCGGCATACTCCACCACGATTGCGCGCCAATCCCATATCTTTCAGATTTTTGAGGACATCGAAGAGTGGCTCAAAGACAAGACCAAATATGAGGCGGTCGACATTCTTCGTAAGTTTGATGTTCCGTGTGCGCCGGTTATGAGTATGAAAGAAATTGCGTACGATGAAGACTTGCGCGAAAGCGGAACGGTCGTGGAAGTGGATCATAAGGTGCGTGGCAAGTATTTGACGGTAGGGAGTCCCATTAAATTCTCAGGATTCAAACCTGACATTAAGGGATCGCCTCTGCTGGGTGAGCACACAGACGACGTATTGAAGAGCCTCGGATACACCGATGACCAGGTGCGCCAATTCCGAGAGAACAAAGTGGTCTAATGCTGTTTTTGAACGGGACAGTGATGCCGTTCTCAGAAATCCCCTCTGAATACGCGATCAGAGGGGATTCTGACAATCTTATACTGACGTTTTAGGAGGGATGGAGATGGGCACGTCTGAATTAACAGATGGGTTTCATTTAGTAGTGGATGCCTTAAAGTTGAATGGCGTTGATACCATATATGGAGTGGCGGGAATTCCCATAACCGATTTGCTGCGACTCGCACATGCGGAAGGGATTCGGTACATTGGATTTCGCCATGAGCAGAGTGCCGCTAACGCGGCCGCCATTGCAGGGTATTTGACACAAAAGCCCGGTATTTGCCTGACGGTGTCAGGACCCGGGTTTCTTAATGGAATGGTGGCGCTCGCCAACGCCACCACCAATTGTTTCCCGATGATTCTCATTAGTGGGTCTAGCGATCGCGCCATTATTGATCTCGAACAGGGTGATTATGAAGAATTGGATCAAATGACGGCAGCGAAACCCTATGCCAAGGCTTCATATCGCATCAATCGGCCTCAAGATATTGGCATTGGGCTCGCCCGCGCGATTCATGCAGCAGTGTCTGGTCGGCCGGGAGGGGTGTATTTAGACTTGACCGCCGAAGTGCTAGCTTCGGTACTCGATGTGGACACGGCCAAGAAGTCTTTGGTCAAAGTGGTGGATCCGGCACCGCGGCAAATTCCTTCCCCGGAATCAATTGAACGAGCTGCAGAACTCTTCTCTAAAGCACAGCGTCCGTTAGTGATCTTGGGGAAGGGGGCTGCCTATGCCCAGGCGGATGATGAGATTCGACATTTGATTGAGTCAAGTGGGGTACCGTATCTACCGATGTCGATGGCTAAAGGGCTACTTCCGGATAATCATCCTCAATCAGCAGCTGCTGCCCGATCTTACGCTATTGGACAAGCGGATGTGGTGATGCTGGTCGGAGCTCGGTTGAATTGGCTCCTATCCCATGGGAAAGGTCCCCTCTGGTCTGAGACGACGCAGTATATTCAGATTGATATTTCGCCCACAGAAATCGATAGCAATCGACCGATTGCAGCGCCGGTGGTAGGGGACATTCACTCGGCGGTTCACGCGCTGAATGGTGCTCTGGCCGGTCGTGCCATGCATATGACTTCCGCATGGACCGAGGAGATTGCCGCGAGAAAGCAAAAGAATGTCGCCAAGATGGCGGAGAGACTGGCCCAGGATCCTCATCCAATGAACTTCTCGAGCTCCTTACGGGCTGTGCGCGATGCGTTATCCGATCGTACCGACGTTTACATTGTGAATGAGGGAGCCAACACGCTAGACTTTGGCCGCAATATTATTGATATGTATGAACCCAGAAAACGTCTTGATAGCGGCACGTGGGGAATTATGGGCATTGGAATGGGTTATGCCATTGGAGCCGCTGTGGAAAGTGGTAAGCCAGTGGTGGCCATTGAAGGCGATAGTGCGTTTGGGTTTAGCGGCATGGAGCTTGAAACCATCTGTCGATATCACCTACCCGTGACCGTGGTGATTTTAAATAATAGCGGCATCTATCGAGGGGATACGGAAGGTACGGGCCCATCCCCGACCGGGTTTGTTCCTAACGCCCGTTACGACAAACTGATTGAGGCGTTCGGAGGTCGTGGCTACAATGTCGAGGATACGGAGAGTCTTGAGCGCGCACTCAAGGAGGCATTGGAGTCGGGCGAGCCAACACTAATCAATTGTCTCATCGATCCCACAGCAGGTACCGAGAGCGGGCATATTCAAAGTCTCAATCCCAAGAGCGCATTGCAAAAATAATGTCGAAAGGAGGTTTCCTTACAGGGGAACCTCTTTTCTATTGCGAATAGGAGGAGGGAGAAGCGATGGAGCAAGATCTTGATGCCTTTTACCGGGATTTTGTGCAAAATGCACCTGACGCCGTGGTCTACTCCGATGACAAAGGGATTATCAGGATTTGGAATAGCGGCGCTGAGCGAATTTTTGGCTATTCTGTCCAAGAGGCGGTAGGACAAACCTTGGACATCATTATTCCGGAAAAACTGCGGGACAGACATTGGCAGGGCTATGACAAAACCATGGAGACGGGAACGAGTCGCTATGGCGCTGGTTCGCTGCTATCGGTGCCCGCATTGCGAAAGGATGGGACCCGTATCTCGGTCGAATTTACCATCGTTCCGTTTGCTGATGCGGACGGGCACATGCTAGGCATCGGCGCCATGATGAGAGATGTAACCAAGCAATTTGAAGACATGCGGGCCTTAAGAAAAGAGTTTGCAGCGTTAAAGGCCCGATGTGGAGCGGATAAATCGCTTTCGTCATGAATCGGCCCCCAAATGACGTTCCCAAGACCTAGTCCACCAAGAAACGATGGACTAGGTCTTGGCTTTATCGCTGAGAACTTTTTTGCTCAGTTGCCACCACCATTTAGCTTGACTGCTTTGGACGAGGGGTTGTGCAGAGGGCGGAATCGTCAGCGCGTCAATGAACGGGGTATCTGGTGATTTGAGAAGTGCGGCATATAATTGCTGCACATGCAGCGGGACATCGGGGTTGCCGATGACCATATCCCCCGAAGCTAAGTGATGTTGTAGTGTTTGTTCGATGGGCAATCGCTGGGAAAGCATTGTCGTTGGGCGGCCCACGAAGTCCGCAATCCTTGCGATTTGGGCACGTTGGTGTTCGTTGAAATAATTTTCATAGTGCACTAAGAGCGATGGAAGCCCCTTTGAGTAGTTGATAGCTGAAGACATGTAGTGGAACCATAAGTCGAGTGCTTGGGGAAGGGCCATTTCATTGCGCTTCTCTAAAGACTTGGCGACAGCGATCGGATTGCGCGTGCAAATCACAACGCGAGGATTCGGTAAGACATCGATCCAGTAGGGTAGAGTCACGCTGAATCGCGGGTCCTTGAGCATCCAAGACGGATTACGTACATACGGACGGGCTACGGCGGTCATGTGACGCTGAAGAAGTCGGGTATTTTTATTCAATAGCCAGTTGTGGCTGGTATCTTTGGCAATTATCGGCCGTTTCCAATCTCCACCGTATATTTGTAAGAGCAGATTATTGGCATCGATCACGCGAATATCTTCCCAATAGCCTTTGGCATTATATTGATCTCCTCGAAGCAAAAGGTGTTCAGGAACGAAATAGCCTAGTTCATGAATGAGATTGGCAGTCACGGACGTGCCACTGCGATGCATTCCCATCACAATGACGCCTTCGGTGTGCGTTTGGTTCACGGTGGACAATGACGTGTCGGCTCCCCTCGGTCTTGATATATCAACCCCACCATGGACTCCCGTTGGGGTCTCAGTACATAGCGCTATCCCTTGGCACCTCCGGCAACTTCCCTGGGATGAGAAACGGCTACAGGCGCTTTTTGAGTGCGGCGTCTAATTCCAATGAGGTATTCGGAAAATGGCAACATTCTAATGAGGGTGACCACCATAATGCTCATCAGCACCCCAACCCCCCATGTAAAAAGCGTATTGAGATACGGATTAATGGAGATGCCTTGCCACTTCAAAAGATCCAGCCACCCATGGACAAATAGCGGATGAACCAGGAAGATGCCGAAGGAGGCATCGGCGATGACGCCTATGACGCGAGCGACGTGGGGATGGTGGCCGCGGGTTTCTGCAAACCAGGTACCCGCCGTTAAAAGGGCAAATGTGATAGCTAAGGTATAAATTACTGTCATGGGTTGAAACATATTGGTGGCCGTATTGAGGCCGCCCAGATATTTATTGTCGATAAAGAAGGTCGCCACGATAAGGGTTGTGGCTGGCAGCAACACCATGAGGCCATACTGGCGATGAGATGAAATCCATGATTCGATTTGGGGCCAGTGATGCCCAATAATGCCTCCCAGGATAAAAAACCCTACATAAGCGGTCACGAATAAGGGTGGTGCCCAGGATAATTCATGAAAATATCCCGCCATCGTCCAAGAGAACATTTCCCACAGGATAGCTAAAACAGCGAGCCACTTTAAGTAGCGTTCGCCTTTTTTAAGCACGAATAGTAGCACCGGAGTCAGGAGATACATTTGGAATGTGATAACCATGTAATAAAGATGGCCATCTCCGGTAAAGAGTACTCCGAGGTATTGCTTCACGAACGGAACCACCGGCCAGAGAGGCACACTCAAAGACAAAAATATCACTAACCAAATGACGTAAGGCAGAGCTGCACTGATTGCCCGGCGCTTAAAGAATTCCAGCCATCTTGGGGATTTTTGCCGATATTGATAGGCGAGAATGAATCCCGTCACTATCATAAAACTGACGCGTCCAAATTGAAAAATGAGTTGGAGGAGGCTCCCTGAGATGGGGCGGTGGGGTACTAAGGCAAACCGCACCGAGTGCACTAGTACGACGCCTAGGATACTGAGTGCCCTTACCATGTCGAGGCTATAGACATATTGTTTGCGTGGTGTGTGTGACATGACCATCATCCTCCCAAGACATGTTAAGTGGTGAACCTGATGACCACCTGAATTACGCCGGGGATTCAGACAACATTCAGTTATCGCAAGAGTGCATTGACGACGTGGCAATCGCTAAATGTGTGGAGGTGGTGAGCAGCATGTTACAAGGCGTTGACGGTTTGCAGCACCCGGTACGTGGACTCCCATAAGATAAATCCACAGAAGGTCTCCTCAAGGTATTGAAAACCATGCATTCAGTCAAACCCTTATCAAGGAAGATGACCGTTTCGTGTGAAAAGGACTCGATGACCGTTTGACTGGTCAAACAACGCATCTAGGCTCTATCAAACGGTGATCGCAGGCTATCGACCAAGAGGGTTCGCGTGCGACTCCTCATCTCGTCAGCCAGCAGCGGCTGCCCCGCGAGGCCGAATCATTTTAGAAGGAATGCCAGCGACTATGAGAATAACGGTGGAACAGTGCGGAGAGCGGGACTTCCGTGCTTTTGACGGCTTCTCAGTCACTGGCGAGGAAGGATTCAGGCAGGGAGCTCGCTTCAGCTTGGTCGATTGCCGACTTTATGAGAATTAAATCTGACTTGGCAGCGCAGCGGACACTGGTGCGGGGATTCGACAATTGAGTATACTAGGAGAATCGAGAAATGGGAGGCGTTGGCTTGCAGCAGTTGGTCTGGGCATACGGACGTCACGTCAATCGGACGATAGCTAATCTTGGCCAGACTTTTGAAGAACGGGGCTATGCATTGGAGCGTTTTTCGATGGTGGTCCCCCGATGGAGAAAGGTTCCCGCCATTTTAGCGACTCTACGATGGCAAAATGGGCGTCTTCGCGCATTTTCTTCCATTCATCCCTGGACCTATCGCCACTTAAAGGTTCCCAATGAATTTGCGTCCTGGCCGGTGTTCGTTTTCGGTAGTCAAATCCTGTCATCCGCTCCACACTATTTTTATCAAGACCTCAACTATCAGACTCTGGTCGACTTCCGTCAGGATGGCTTACCTACTTATATGTATGACGAAGTGAGCCTCTCGCTGTTAAAAGCACAGGCAAAGATGCAGTTGGAGCATTATGCGAAGGCCCGTGCCGTGTTTACCATGAGTCAATGGATTCGCAAGAAAATTGTCGATACCGGAGCTATACCAGAAAACCGCGTTGTGCATGTGGGAGCCGGGTCCAATCTTGGGGTGCAGTTCACGGAGAATCCTTATTCAGAAAAAAATCTCGATAGCGAGCGGTTAGTATTTATCGGTCGTGACTTTGTCCGCAAAGGCGGCCCGTTGTTACTGGACGCTTGGGATATTGTCCGGCGCGCACTGCCTACGGCTCGTTTAGCTATAGTGGGACCACCGCGGGACGCCATTCCGTTGCGTGATGGCATTGAGGCATATGGCGATGTGGATTCCACCGCGGTCTTAAATTTGTTGCGCGAGAGTGCCGGATTTGTGTTGCCCAGTCTATGGGAGCCATATGGGATTGCCTATCTTGAGGCACTCAGTTGTGGGGTTCCGGTGATTGGGCCGCCTAGAATGGCGATACCGGAATTTCTTCACGATGGCCAGAATGGATATCTCTATAACAAAGATCAACCACAAGTACTGGCTGAGGCGATGATTGAGTTGCTCAGAAACCGGTCTAAAACATGGGAAATGAGTCAAAATGGGTTTGCCATGTCGAAGGATTATCAATGGGACAGAGTTTATGAAAAAGTGCACCAGGTGCTATCGGAGGGGTCTCACGCGGAGATCAGTACATGAAGATTAGTGTGGTCATCCCCGTCTATCGCGGCAAACGGTTCATTCGCGACACGCTGGAAAGCGTTCAGGGACAGACATTCGATGGTCAGATCGAGACCCTAGTGATTGAAGACGGTAGCCCCGCCGAAGAAACCGTCCAGAGTCTATGTGAAGAATTTCATGTACCATATATCTATTTGTCAGAGAATCGTGGGGTGATGGCTGCCAGAATTTTTGGGGTGGCGCAGCTTTCATCGGAGACACGCTATGTAGCACTGTTGGACCAAGATGATCGATGGGCTCCGGACTTTGTGCGTCGCACGGTTGACGTAATGGAGCAGCAACCGGCGGTGGGGTTTGTGGCGACTAATGCACGACTGATCGATGATGGGGAGGGGAAGCCCCTCTGGTCTGCCCGACGTCCGAGTCTTCTATTGGAGGACTTGAAGGTGGCTAACCAAATCATTTCTCCGAGTCAGGTGATGATTCGTTATGCAGCATGGATGGATGCCATACCCAAACTGAGTGGCGACCTTCATGGGGGAGCCGATGATTGGCTGTTTTGGTTAGCGATTTTGTCCCAGGGATATTGCGCGCACTACGTACAAGAACTATTGATGGATTATCGGATTCATGACGGGGGAGCCCACCACCAAAAGGACAAAATGCTGCAGAGCAGTCTCTCAGTGGTGAATGAATGGTTTCCGAAACTGGGGTTCACGGACGATGATCGTCGTCGCTTCTATGGTCGTCGAGCATTCGACGGGCTCGTCGAGGGGATTCGGGAGCGCGATTGGGAGAGATTTGGACAGTCCGTGTTTCAGGGCGTCCGCGATCCGTGGGCCATCTGGGAGGGCTTTCGGTTTCGTCAGCGGCATAAGCGGGAGGGAATTGTTTGATAATCACCGCGAGGACGCCAAAACATCGCGTGCTTGGTTAACATAGGTAACATAGGGCGGCCTATGGCAGTGATCCGTACGGGAATTTTCATGAAAACACGCCACAAACTAGAGCGATGGTCTGGCCTAGTTTGTGGCGTGTGAGGCGTGAAGACTAATTTGAGAACGTGGCCACTGCGGAAGAATCACCGGAAATTCGTACGGAGTAATGACTGGCGGAGGGAACTTCTACGGTAAAGTCCCCAGAGACCGATTGATTCGATGGCACCATGACAATCACTGCCGAAGCATGATCAGGAACGATGGGATAAGGAAAAAGAGAATCACTCTTCGTAATGCCATCAAGACTGTAGTCGTTGCGTGAAGTCGTTGCCGATGTTGTGCTCGGGGCCACGATAAGGTCACTTAGTGGGAATTGAATCATTGAGGTGGTGATGTTGCGTAGAGTCATGTTTAATAAATACAAATTGTCTGAACTCCCATTGACCGTGACAGTACCTTCTGCCTGAACACTATTGACGGTCGCGCGAATGCCACTCGGGTTTCCCACTCCAGCAGCAGATGGCACATTAGACAATACCGGTTGAGGATTAGCGTTGCTTTGCACAGGGAGTGAAGACACGGACGTCGAGGTCGATACCGAAACAGACGGACTAGAGGAAGCGCTCGGCGACGGCGAAGACGATGGTACCGTCGATGGTGAGGCACTTGTGGTGTGATGCTGCTTGTGATTGGTCTTGACCGGCGCTGAGGCGGCAGGATGCTGTTGTCCACATCCGGCAATTGCCACCATGAGTACTGGTACTGCAAGAAGACCGCTTAGATGCAATCGATTCATGGGTGAATCCTCCTTATACTGCCATGGAATATCCTTTATTCGTCCGTGTGACTAACATTAACAGTGCTTTCAATGGCCTGCCAATAGTCGGAGGTCTCAAATGGAAGTCGCCAGGGAGCAATTCCCGCGAGATTATACGCTTCTGCGACTTCTTGCACACGATTTTGGATTGACGCGGTCGTATCCACCCAGTATTGGTACTCTCCGATACCCCAGTTGTTGATGACTTCCTTTAATGCGGCTTGAGTGGCGGCATCGTATACGCCGGCCGTCGCACCGGTGACATTAAAGTCTTGTTGGAACTGCGTCACAGCGGCTGCCGTAAGCGGACCATAGTACCCATCTTGAGCTAAATACGCCGGTGTCGTCTGATTGTTTTCTACCGCATAGCGCAACAGAATGTAGTTCAAGAGACCTTGGAGATTCTTCACTTGGGCCAGGGAGCTTGACTCATCTGCTGTTGAAAGCACGGAGGTTGGCGCAACCGCCTGACCGTTGGGATTCACGGTCCATTGATCGTTGCTATTGAGGTATTCGTCAGTCATGAAGACTTCCGATTGAAATGTGGGATCCCAAATCGGGACGATGCT